>NZ_JBLGWI010000002.1:0-152017 GCF_050031595.1 Enterobacter cloacae complex sp. 309I3
TTGCTTCAATTATCAATGTGCCGGTGATGATGGAAGTAAGATTGATCAATAAAAGAGGGCGTGTTGTCTGTGATTCTTCGCATTCAACTTACGTATCTCTCGAAAGTAATGACCGATACAGAGTAACTGATCGCACATTACTAATAACTGAAGCTTTTGACGATTTTCGTAACGCGTCTCAATGATCCTTTTGCTTCAGTCCAAAAAAGTAACTTTGGTTGGCTGAAGACACTTGTCTATGACAATGTAAAATCTGTCGCTGGCATCTTCTTTTAGCTTAACCAAACTTTTATCTAACCCAGTGGGGAAGTCGCTTCCCTTCTGGGGCACTTCCTCTCAAATTTGAGGTAGTGTATATGACACATTCATCTGATGATAAAAACTATGTCCGAGCAGTTCTGAGCTATCTTGGCATAGATTTTGATGAGGCGGATATAGTATTAAGTGTTTGCCATTGTCAAAGTGACGAGCTTTCTTTTACCTGTAATATCAAAGCTATTGAACTCAAGAATGCTGTTGATTTATATGTCGATAGTATCTCTGAGAATGAAATAGAAGCTTTAAACAGAGAATCTTTAAAATCTCGACTCTGTTACTTTCTTGAGGTGTTTGACGCAGTCTCTGGTCAGTACCTTGAGATTTCAGGAAAACACTTTGCAACTAGCCGTTTTGAATATGATGATGTTTGTAGTGAAGTTCTTAGCATGTCTAATGATGTTTCTCAGTCGAAAGGTTATGACCGGGATGAATATAACAGACTGATGCAGGTTGATGGTCAGGTTATGATTGCCCGTTTTGCTTTGCAACAGTTCTGGGATACTCATTTTATTGGACTAATAACATTTGTATCTGAGTCTATAACATCGAGCCTCTATAAAGCTTATGAAACTTTTAGTGATATAAGTTTGGCTTGCTATAAACTGAGTGAATATTCTTATTCACGCTCTATCAACAGTGAATTGACCCTTAATATTTCACTTAAAGAAAATGACTTCTGTGAGGACCTATCTGATTGCTATATGGAAGATGAGGCTTTACCTTCTGGTAGGGTAATTTCTCGACGCAACAATGACTCCATAATAAGTATTTATGAGAGCTATGCTGCGGCTTCTTATATTCCGATGATTGCATCTTTGGAAGTCGTTGATGAATACGGCGAAGTGGTTACTGACCTCTGCCATACCGTTTATGTTTCAGAGTTAACCGGTGGGCGGATTAAAATCCACGACCGTAATGACTTAGTATCTGAAGTTTTCGATAACCTAAGAAATTTAAATCTTGCAGTTGGAGATTCAGTTTCACAAGCTGCTTGATTCTTTCCCTGATTTTGATTTTTTCTCACATACTCTTATGGCACGGTTTCCGTGCCTTTTTTTTGCCTCGCTTACAAGCGTCTACTCCTCTTCTACCTATCCCACCTTACATCACCACTTAAAATCTATCTTTCTAATTCCATTATCCTTTTCGTAGCCTCTAATGCTCTGGTATGAACATACTCTTTAAACTCAAAAAAGTGCTATTAACGAAAAAAAATCCCTAAAGAGATTTGTATACTGTTCTCAACCAAGGAGAGCTCATGAATGAACTAAAATCCAAAAACGAGAACAGTACCAAAAGCAACTTTCCCCCGGTTGATAATCAGTTTTGCTTTTACCATGTTGATTTCAGCATAGAACGACTACTTTCAACGGCCGAGGATCTCCAGCTTGAGTACATCTTCCAGAAACCTGGAAGTGAAGTAAGAAAGGATTTGGTTGAGCGATTCGAACGTGGAGAGCGCTTTGTTACAGCTTCACACTGTGACAATTTCTGTGAAATCCTTGGTTGTCAAGGCCATCAGGAAAATGCATAAACCCATAAACCTACATTTCCACTTTTAAGGATGTTCACTAAAGAATGATTGAAGAAAGTATTTTTGACTGGGTAATTTACGGAATATCCATTTTGATATTTGCCTCAGCACTAATTGAAGGAAAGACAACTCGCTACCCAGCACTTTTTTTCTATGGGAGTTTAATTTTAATGTTAATCCTGATAGTTGCTGGAGGCCTTAACTGGTGGTTCTACAGGTCAAAATATGGCGCAGTAATCGTTATCTTCACAGTGGTCTCTTTACTGATGACTCGATTCCGCCTGGTCATATATAAATTAAGATTAAGAAAGTTAGTTTCAGAAATCAGATTTCGTATAAAAACGGGTTTTCGTATAATTCTTGTTTTGTCGGATAATGAGGATGAGCGTAATGTTCTGCTGTCTATGCTTAGCAACGTATTGCCAGAGCAAACGCTTATTCACACGCGTGATGCTCTCGGACCTCATTCAGAGCCTATCCTAAAAGCTCTTGAGCTACATCATCAACAGGGAACAGGTTACATACTCGTCTGTGAACAACAAATCTCAGCGCGTACGTGGTTGAGTATCGTAGAAAATGGGAAACCTGATACATCTATAGCTGTTAATTTTCATTCGATCCCAGAAATGGAGTGATTTTTCAATGAGTAGAACCGTTTCACAAAGTGTCACAGAAGATTGTCTTTTTGATACCCGCACACAAGTCAGATTACAACTAAGTCGAAGCGTTCATAAAACGCTGGCATCTGCTAAAGAAATTTTACAGGGAAGGGGGGTTGATTCGGTCTCTATTGAAGATCTTGTGCGAGCCTGTCTTGAAGAGAACCAGCCAATTGATCTAGCCTCACTTTACCTTGAAAATCTCTTAAAACAGAAAGGTACCAGCATTTGCGATTTTTAGTGTTTTCAAACCTATTAGATAAAATGCCGGTTGTGTTTATATAACATCAATAATTTCATGCAACAGGTAAAACATGAGTACTCAAAAGCAACTTTCCAGAACTACCGGCACTGAACGTATGTTTAAGGAAGAGCTGGCGTTATCCTTAATTTGTTGGGTTTTCACCAGTCCTTTTACCAACTGGACCGATAAAGTCTTCAGTGGTATTGAAGTTCCGTCTGAAGGACCGTCATCATTACGGGGTGAGACAGAAAAATTCTTTCGTTTTGTCGTTAATGAAGAAGGCTACGACGCAGGAAGGGCTGCTATTGGTCTTGACCTATGTTGTTTTTCACTTCCGTTGTGTTTGTTCCCGGACGCTGCCCTGTCTGAGGAAGAGGTTATGAGTAAGTTAACCGGAGAAGTTATCCATGGAATTCTTCTTTCCTTACCTGAGTTTATTGATATGCCAGAAGTGCTCGCTTACCAGGTCAGGGATGAAATTCTTGCTTTTAACACTCGCTGTGGAGACGGGATCTTTCATGGTTGGAACACGGCTTCAGAATTGTGGAAGTTTGAAATCTTTCCCCGCACCACCATCATGATGCAGCATACTTCGGCAATACATTAAAATTAGGCGGGGCAGAATGCATAAAAAACTTTTTCTTCTCGAATGGAAACCCTGTCAGAGCCGCGTATGGGCCGGTTGGATGGCCCTGTGGTTGACTATCAGTTTTCTGATGTTATCTGCCTTGCTTATGACAGATCATCTCCTGAACAAAGTCATCCTGCCGCCAACATGGTTGTTGATCTGGTTTTCGCCAATGCTGGGGTTTTTGATAAAAGTTCGCGTCGTCGAAACTCAACATTTCCTGGAGCATGACCTCTGTGTTGCAGGTTTCTCTTTTTACCGCTGGAAGAGGTTAGTTTCTCCCGGGCTTTGGTCAGTTGACTGTATAAATGGTCGTTTTCGCCTCAATCGGATCACCCAGGTGGGTAAGACTATCCACTATCCATGGCGTCTCCATTATCATCCTTTGTTCATGAGCCCTATCGAACATAAATCGCATGCTGTGAAAGCTGTTTCAAAATGACTTCTTTAGAGGTTTACATGACATTTATGTTCTGCAAGGTCAGCCTGGGCAGCAAAATTGATTGGAAATAACATGAGCCTGGAGAAACGTATGAGTTATGACGATTTGCCCTATTTTCGTGACCAGATTCTGGAACGCATCGACTCGCTCAAGTGTTTTCTTTCGAACACCCCCCCGATGATGGCAAACCTGATGACTGTCTCCACCGTATCTAGAACAGAAGAGCGCTTGAAGCAGGTTAAACCCATCAGGGTTAGTATTAAAGACGATGCTTCGGTTGAGGAAATTATTCAGGCACTTACTGACATCTGTGTGGATGACATAGAGTCATTAAGTCATGATTCCACCAAAGTAACCACTAAATACCCGGGTCTAATCATTGTCCCCGAAAGAGCAGATCTTCTCGAAAGCTTGATCACTTCTATAAACGAAGCAAAAAATGATTTTGCTGCGGCAATGAGGCGTATCGATAATAAAAAGAATGTCCGTTTTGATAAAGTGCACAAGAAGCTCCCGGGCCTTGTCGCTATGCACTCAACAAGAAATATCCTTTTCATCAAGTCCCAGCTTAAAAAAGTTACTTTTTCATGGCGGCTAAACCGAAACCAGGAAGTTAAAACAGCAGAGCAACTTGTGAGTTTGTTGGAGCGCAGGAGAGCCTCAGAAGTAAAAAATGTAGCAACTACCAATTTGAATGTCGTGTCTAATATCGATAAGGCTTTACACCGTCTTGAATTTCACCCACTGAAGCAGGGCGAATCTTATCGCCTTTGTCGAACTAACTCTTTCCCTGTTCCGATTGCTCACATTTTTGCATTTAGGCCTGAAGGGCAGGAACGAAACGGGAATAAATATGCTGAGACTGATTATTCAGTAGTAAAAGCATCCTTGCCCATTTTCGCAGCAGGCAACATACCTCAATTAAAAACGCTCTCTGACTGGGCTCCTGAAAACAGCCAGGGTCCGTCCAACCAACGGAAGCTGAGCCTGAAATATACAGAACTCGTGCCGGGGGCTGAGCTGGGCATTTTCATTGTCAGCCCCGAAAATTAAGGAACAACAATGCAATGGATTTCCACAGCCAGCCAGAAAATCGATGAGCGTCTCTATCGTGTCTGCGTCTGGGTAAAAAAATATCACGCTGATGCGATTAACCGCGTTGTGCTAACCGTTGATCTAAGTAAAGCCCGACATGACCCTGACGAGGACCAGGTAAGAGCAGAGCTGCTGTGCGGCCATTATTTTTTGCTTCGTAAGGAAAACGCTTCGAACTCTGCGCCTGACGATCAAAAGTTTGCTTTCCTGCCTGACGGGCGCAATCTGTGTTGGCAGACCGCAACCCCGGTGCTTCAGCATCTCCTACTCAATAAAAACGTTCCTGAGTCGCTGAGGTTGCTTACGGACTACATACATATGCGTCTGGCCAGGCTGACAATGGTACCTATGTCCGGAACCATCATGAACGAGGCTCTGCTGGACAGCATCAGCTGGGTTAAGGTGGATTTGACCTACTTCTGGCAGTACGAACAGCTCAGCTCTCATCTGGGACCCATCCAGATAACCCACAAGGCACTTGTACGCTTCGGGCACCTGGCAAAGAATGATGAAAACTCCAGTGCCATAAGAATTCTGCGTCAGCGTCTGTCTTCAGAATTCTTACAAGAATTTCAGATGGCTGAGGATGAGCTAAAGCGCAAACAGTCGTTGATGGGCACCATGGACGTGAAAATGCTGTTTCATGCTCATTACCCCAGCCAGAAGATGCTGGTGGCTCGATATAAAAATGGTTGGGTAATGGTGGATTGTTTTCTGTTTCACCATACCAAACCTAAGAAAAAAGCAAAAAACAAAACTACTGTGGCTAAGCCTCAACTTAAACAGACTAAAAGAGAAGGGAGTGAAAATGGAACTGGGCATTATGGTGTGCATCGTGTTGTTACTCTCAGTGGCGGCGGCGTGGATCAGTAATAAGACAGTTGATTTGCTCGAAAGATTCTATTTCAAGCGTCCGCTGAGCATGGAGTACGCGGCATGGCTACGTGTAATGTGTGCAGGCTTGTTATTAGTTTTTATTCAGGTTGCTCCCCAATTTACACTCCTGTATACCCTTAAACTTGTCACGCTTATTAATCTTGGAATCCAGACAATGAAATTAAATGGCGTGTACAAATATAAAAGGACGGGAATTTTGCCTCCGGGAGGGGCACTCTCTAATCTCACCAGACTTAACCCGTTCAAGAAAAAATAAAGTTATGCGCCCGTGAGGGCGCTATTCATCAAAGGCATTTCGCATAAGCTTGATCATGGCTTTTTTACCAGCTTCAATATTGCGAATGTAGCGCATAACCATTTCTTCATTCGACCAGTTCCCCATTTCCATAATCTGTGGTAGCGAGTAACCTTCAATATCCAGCTGTATCGCACCGCCTACACGAACGCTGTGCCCTGTCCAGTAACGGGTTTTAGTCTCATTTGGATAAAGCTCATTCCACATTTCTTTAAATGCCCGTAAAAGGGAATTTTTGCTGAGCATACCGGCATCGTCCACAGTGTCTTCCTCATCTTCATCGTTCAGAAGACTTTGTTTAGCACGGTAGGGCAGGTTATGCCGTTTAAGAAGCTCAGATAGCTCATTCCCTTTACTCCGAAGCTTCCAGCCGGGTGGCATATAGCCTGTATCATGGAAATTTACGGCCTGGAAAAGGTATTCATCCGGATGACTGTGCTGATCCATTTTCACAAGGTTCATCAATCTCAAGAGGCAGTTAGTTAACTGACGTGTCAGCCGGTAGGTAAGAAGTGTACTGATGTTCGTTTTTGTACGGTATACCGTCAGGTTAAATTCACCGGTCATACTATCCAGAGACAGATCTTTCAGACGTATACGGCGAATTTCGGATGAACGGAGCAGTGTTTCAAAGCCTGTCCAGATCAGGCACAGGTCACGAAGCTTACGAACTGAGTTTGTAGTACTGCGTAACTTTATCAGAGCCTTGAGATCGCCAATAAGAAAGGGAGTTGCCTGTTTAGTCGTCTTTCGCTTCCGGGCTTCCGATTGTTTTAAGGCTTCCAGCATGTACCATGCTTCAGACGTAATAATCCCGGGCAGGTTAAGCCCTTTTTTATGGATACTGTTTAAGGCCTGAAGACAGCTGTTTATGCTGCTTCGTGACAATTTGCCTTCAAGATGCCCCATAAACGCCAGCAGAGCTTCCTCAGACACGGGGAGCGAACTTACTGGCCAGTCTGTATGCAACCGGGCATTCGCCTGATACCATTCGTTCCATACTCGTAGCCAGTGCAGATAGGTTTTAGCTGTGTTGTATCTCAGATGGGAAAAGTAACGGATCAAGCGTGAAAGCTGTTTATCATGGTTGCCGAACGTTTCCAGCTGCTGATGCAATTCGCTTTCCGAAAACTGTCTGATCACTGATTGATTCTTCATCCTGCTCACCGGGATACACTGGTTTTATTTACAGTCATTTTAGCACTCATGTACCTGGTTATGAACAGGGTGGAAACAACGAAAAAGGTTGTGAAATCGTTAGGCTTAAGTGAAAAATGATATTAAGATTATCCCTGGCCAGTTGAGGCCTGTCTAAAGAAGGTTGATTATGTCTGACACAAAGCAGTCTTATTTAATGAAATTCCGTAAGTGTAGTTCGTTCGAAACGCTCGAAAAAGTATTTGAAAGGTTATGTGAAAAAAACTCGGGTGTCGCCTCTCTTGAAATTTCTGGTGCTTATGATCATCGTAAAGCTGAACTGACAATGAAAAAGTTATATGACAAAGTTCCTGCGAGTGTGTGGACCTTTGTTCGCGAGTAATTATTGATATTGGCACAACAAAAAGACTGTGTCTGGATTTGAAAATAGTTTATGCCCCTTTCGGGGCTAAAGGCACTGTAATAGCCTGTCTTTTTAACTTTCTTATTAAGTTCGGAGAAAGACTTTAATCATAAGCCAAGCCCACTGCTAAATACATCCGATATTCTCCTTAATTTTAGAAGTTGTGATAAAAGTTACTTTACCTAAACTTCTCTCTCCATATTTGTAAGGCTCTCATTTGATTCTTGTCAAACATTAATCTGGAAAACTAAAAAATCATTTCTTTTAATTCGTTTTACAGAAATCCTCCTCCGTTATTTCGGATATAGTTTGAATAATTATCAAAAACGGGGTGCAGCCATGCGTAAGAGTTACACATTTGGTATTCCATTTGGACTCCAGAGAGAATCAGGACTCTTTTTAGATATTACAGAGGTCAGCCGGGGTATCGACTGTAACTGCATCTGCCCCGCTTGCAAAACTGATCTGTTAGCAAAGCAGGGGGAGGTCAAGCTTTGGCATTTCTCACACAGTACTGCTGTAGCCGGTGACTGTGATGGTCTGATGGAAGCCATCCGGGGAAAAATTATTGAAGTCATCAACGAGCACCAGGTTCTTGGTTTCCCAAATCTTCTCGCTGGCGACGATGGTGGGCCGGTTTCACTGAATGAGGTTATTGGAAGCGGCAGTATGTTCGGAGGCACAGCTGATCTGTTCGTAAAGGTTAATGATTTATGTGTGGCCGTCTTTCTGGACAGGGATCGTAGCATTTCTGCGAAGTTAACCTTTGACCACCTTCATCCTTCCGAAAGAGTTGCCGCATTGCGTATCGATCTTCCAGATATTGAATATGAAATCAGTCAGGTGCAGCTCGGGCGACGTAAAACAACATACAGTGAGTGCATTGAAAGCCTGATCATTGATGAGACCAGTTCCCGGGAATGGCTATATCATCCATTAATGCATGAACTTGAATCTGAACCTCTTCAGGAGTATCGGGGACGGGAGCCTTCAGAGGAAGGGCCTCTTCTTCAGCGCCTTGCTGACTGTAAGATGAAATTGCCTGATATCCTTCCGGGCAGTCATAACGCGTTAGTCAGGTTACAGCAGGATACGATTGTATGTCTGTGTCGGTTAACGGTTCGGGCTTATGACATCGCTCAGACCGATGAATTTCCTTTGTTCCTTCGCTATTTCAGGTTGCACTGCCTGGAAAACAGCGAACATGTCAGTTACGAAAGACTGATCTGCTGGCAGGAAATGATTTCAAAAACCCAGGAAGGCCAGTCCTTGACACAAAACGAACTTGAATATCTTCATGAGATTGTCCGCATCGCCTTATACAATCACCGGCTTAACAATGTCAGTATTTCAGATGTTAAAAACCATGACACAGGAAAGGAGAGCGGCAGGGTAGAGCCACAAAACTATTCACTCTTATAAATAAATTGGGCTTTGCGCATTAAACCCTTGCCGCAGGAGGTGTACCGCATATCCGGCACAGACAGTCAGTTTTTCTGGCAGCTTAAATTTGACACAGCTTAATATAGTGATTCATTAAACAGGTTCAGTATGCTGCCAGAACGTTTTAGTCGTTATGGGCGTCCGTTAGTTTTCTACTAACTGAACGACGACCAGCCTGCCGCCTTCCTCCTTTGACAGAACAAACTGAGCGTTATTCGTCAGTTCAATTTTTTCCCCAATGGCAATCTGTCGTTTATCCGGTAATGACATAAGCCCATTTATGCCTTCATTTACTAACCACCACTGATCGTTATGGAAAACAAAATACCCAACTCGTTTCCTTTGCAAATCGGTTGTACGCTCATTTGGCGCAATGAGGCGATTCACATGCCACGCATAGATTGACTGCCCGCTCCACACCATCAACCGGTGGTCGTCAGGACGATAACTGCCTTCCTTTCGGGAAGAATATAAATTTAGAACCGGTAATTTACCCTTGTATGGCGTACCGCAGTAGGGACAAACCGGCTTTGTCTTACCCGAGAAAACGTACCATTTCTGTTCACACGCCTTGTTCTGGCAGGGCTGTATCAGATCGACTGTTTTAACCAGGGCGCTTTCCCACTCATCGGCGGTCGGGCGTTTAGTGGCATCGTGTAAGCCATCTATAAAGGCGCGCTCAAACAAAGGTGTCAGATAAGGGCCCATGATGGTGTAAGGAATTTTCTCCGGGTCAGCCCAGGGCAGTGAAAAGGACGATAGCTGACTGACTTTGACTGCATTGCTTTTGTCTGTCGGATGTTCAATGAAGAGTGCCTTCTCACCCATAGATAAGGTCTCATCACGTACTTCATCCGACATGTCATGTATTTTTCCGCCACGTAGCGGATGACGGAAGAACAGATACATGTAGATAAGCACCGACAGCGCATGACGGTCAGTAGTAATGCTTGGCAATACGCGGTTCGGATCCTCTTTGGAAAGATGACTGGTTTTCACCACTTCCGGAGCGATAAAATCCGGGGTGCCCACCACGTCGGGAGGATACTTTCCAGGGACAACCAGGCCGTCTACGTCAATGATGCAGGCATGTCCCATTTCTGGATCGATAAGCACGTTTTTATAGCTTAGATCGCTGTGACAGAGACCTGCCGCATGCATCCTTCTGACGGCTCTTGTCAGCAGCAGACAGACCTTGAGATAGGTAAGCGTATTGCCTCGTTCACGTGGGTCGAGAAATTTGTTCTGGTTGCTGGCGCTGGCAAACCATTTGCCTTCCTTTTCACGACCTTTTATGCCAAGAAAATCATCGTTTTTAGAGCCGTATTTAAAGAAAAAGTAGCTTTTGTAGGTTGGAACCACGATGCCGATTTTATGCCCATGCTCAACAACATGGGTCGGCCAGCAAAACAGGTCCTTCCAGTATTCACCTCCGGACTGGCCAAAAATGTTTTGCCTGTAGCGTCCGGTGATCATATCAATCCGATCCCGGGCCTGCTCGTTCTGCGGTTTATGATAAAAAGCGACGACGTATGATTTATCAGGCGAAAAGTAAACATCCTTCATCGAGCCCGAACCAATTACCTCGTCAACATACTGGACTGTTTCGCCGTCCTTTGTTTTGCACGTAACGATATTTGCCATATTGATCACCGAAAAAGCGTATCCCTTACCACAACACCGCAATAGTGCGGTCATCATGGTTCCCTGTGGAGAAAAAGTTAAGCCAGTCGCCTAACCTCTCAGGCGCAATACTGGCGTCTGTAAGGACAGGGTTGAGCTCATCAACGAGACGGGTCCATTTTTCGTCACTGCGAAGCCCATTATCCGTCTCAAACAGAGGGTCTGAGACGCCGTCTGTCATGAGGATCAAGTGAGATACATCATTCCATTTACCCACGCTGATGCGGCCGCTAAACGAGGGGTCTGCGATAATGCTCTGGTCAAGGAAACGGGTTTGTCCTGCGTATTCTCCGCTATCGGGATTTCCCAGTATCCTGACTTTACCGGAAGGGCTGTATGCACCTATCGCACCATCACCAAGCCAGAATGCAGTCGCAAACAGCTCGTTATCAGTTCGTAGCGCTACAGTTGCCAGAAGGGTTGTTGAATAGGATTTCACAGGTTGTTCTGCACAAATGGCTTCGTTCTGGATACTGTTGACCGCGAGCGTAGCTGCCTGTTTAAAATGATGAAGCATGGCGTTTATTGTTGCCTGCTGATCGCTCCCTTCCCACGCCGTGATGTGCTGCTTTAAATGGACGCCTTTCACACCACTGAGCTGATTTAAAAGGTAATCGCCAGCCGTTTTGACTGCAATCCGGGAGCCTTCCCGGGAATTTACCGCACTACCGGCTCCGTCTGCGACCAGCATGACAGACCATCCTGTTTCCTGGCAGTGGTTGATGTAGAAGTCGTCATCTCTGAAGCTTCCGGCATGCTCATGAGAGCGTCCCCGGCGACTGGCGGCAGCAATACGTATATCACCCCTGACCAGGCCAGCAGCGTCCAGATGGGACTTAGGGTAGGGAGCGTCTGCTGGTGGCTCTACCACCTTCCACAGGCTTCTCGGATCGGGATTGATTATAAATAGCTGTTTTGTTTCACATTCGTCGTGCGACGTGCATGACCAGATTACTGAAAGCTCTATATCGCCGCTTTCGGTGGGAGTACCTGTCAGCAACTCCTGTTCTTTGTCAAAAGACAGGCCAATGTTCCGGGGAAAGACAACGTCCCTGACAGTAGCCTGCTGGCCCTCACCCAGAACGATAGCAACCGGCGAAGAGAAACGTTCGCCTGCGCGGGCGTTGGGGATCGTTATTTTAGCTCTCGGGGGAACGGCAGGTGGCACAGCTAAGCTGGCCCGCTGCTGGCCTGTCGGTATCTGCCCGGGTTTTAATACCAGGGAAGACAGGTTTTCGTCTTCCCTCTGTGCTGGTTTATCAAATTCGTAATAAGGCATCAGCTTCCAGAACGGAGGATGAGGCTCATTTTCTGGCAGGGGTTGCAGTGCTGATGTATCGGTAGCGTCAATGCCCGGGTTATCAGCAACACTTACGACCGTTTGTTGCTGATCGGAAAGACTGGATGCTGACGAGGCGGCAATCTCTGCGTCGTTATCACCTTCGCTAACCCGCGCAGATAAACCCTGTGCAAGGCTCTCAATCCGCTCTTTAAGCCGCATAATTTCTTCGGTAAGGGATGGGTCCTGCGATAGAAGTAAAAGCCGCTCACCTTCAACAGGGTGGCCCAGCTCAGACAGAACTAAGCGGATAATCTTCTCTTCAAGTAAAGCATTTTGCGACATCAACCTCTCCCTCTGTTTACGTCGAAGTTAGTGTTTCCGCCATCATTGCTGAATGACAGGCCTGTTTCACACCACGGGCAGATCACGTCATCCGGGCCGTCAATACACAGCAACTTTCCGCATGAGCACAGGGCAAACGCACTGGCATTACCGCAGTGGGGGCAACCCGGTACGCCATGCAGTTCGCTGGTATTTACCTGCAAACCGGTAGCGGTGGCATCTGACCACGCAAAATAGTCCTCATCGATGGGATAGCATCCGGCAATATTAAAGCTGTTCAGGTTCAGACTGAAATCGAGCCCGGAAACCCTTGCTGGTGGCCGTTCATACTTCATCAGGTACGGACGACGGGTCTTGCTGCAACGGCCGGTAAGCGTAACGCAGTTTTCGTCGTACGCTTTTACTGGCTCGTCCTTGGCCAGCCGGACTATGTATTCAGTCTGGCTGAGCTCAGGTTGTTTGTCGTCCCCGACGCTGCGGCTGTGCGCCGTAACCGAGGCCGTGATCCATTTGATGAAGCGGGTAAAGTCCCCTTCCTGAGATTCGGTGAACAGCATGACATTCTCTGTCAGTTGCCGCAGGATATTCAGGTCCGCTGACGGCCCCAGGCCAACGGCAATGAGATTCACTTTACTCGCGTAGTGATCCTTCCAGCGCTTCACTTCTGCGGTTGTGTCGTCAGTCGGACGTCCGTCGGTAAGGAGATACACGACGGGTTTCCAGTCGCCTTTAGCCTCATGAGTGGTTTTTCTGACCTGGGTATCAATTTGCACGGTCAGCTCACGCAATGCAGCTCCAAGGCTCGTACCGCCGCCAACGGGAAGGCGGGGAGGGTAGAACGAGGCAATTTCGTGAAGAGGTACAATCGTACGGGCTACACCGGCAAATGCGATTACCGAGACCCAGGCTGTTTCAAGTGCGTGTGGATCCTTTCTTAAATCTCCGACGATCATTTGCAGACCATCAGTCATTTTTTTCAGGTTTTCACCAATCATGGACTCTGAACAGTCCAGGACAAAAAACACGGGAAGGCGTCTCATAATTTTCCTCGTACGGCTGGTACGGCCAGCAGAAAACGTTGCTGTACAGAAAGGTGCTGCCCGGAAACAGCACCTTTCTGTCTGTCAGAGCACCAGCTGGATTTCTGGTGGAGGAGGGGGAAGGGTATCAGTTCCGTTATTAATCCCCGCGCTTGTGCTGCCGGAAGACACGCTGGCCGATACCCATTTAAAGAAACCTGCAAACGCGGTTGAATCTAGCGTCTCCAGAGACACAACCTTATCGGTGAGCTGTTTTAAGTGCTCATGGCCTGCTTTAGGACCAACGGCGCAGGCAATGATGGATCCGAATCCCCGGCCGCGAATCGCTTTTACCGCTTCACCGTACGCCAGGGCATCAGAAGGGGTTCCATCAGTCATCAGGAATACCAGAGGACGCCAGTCTCCTTTGGTATCACCATCTGAGCGACGTACATCCCGTTCAACACACTGCATCAGACATTCAAGGGCAGCACCGGTGAACGTCCCGCCTGCGCTTGGCACAACGATGTCAGAAAACTGGAAGTCTTCCAGCGGCGTGAGAGGAATGAACTCACGCGCCTCATTGTCATAGGTGATAATGGAGATATGAACGCTTTCGAGGGCGTAGGGATCCTGGCGAAGAGCGCTAAGCATCGCCTGAATTCCAACGTTAACGGAATGGATTGACTCACCGCGCATCGAGCCGGATGTGTCGATAACAAGGTAAACAGGCAGGCGGCGCATCACATGTAATTCCTCAGGTGCGAGACAAACGAATCTGATTCTGAAGGCTCACCAATTGCCCTGAGTTTCCAGCCTGTAGCCTCGCGTATCAGCTCGGCAAAGACCATGGAGCGCTGGCTGGCGAAGGCGGGTCCGCCAGAAAGATCGAATCGTGCCATTTCAATATTACGGGCATCTACTGCCCGGATGAAGGCATTCTGAACTTTACCAAAGTGCTGCTGGAGCTTTTCACCATTGTAGATCTGAACGATGAACACAATTTTCTCGTACTGAGCGTCAAGGGAATTCAGGCGCACAATAATTTGCTCATCGTCACCGTCACCGGCTCCGGTTCGGTTATCGCCCGTCAGCCAGATATTGCCTGACTTATGGCGAAGGCTGTTGAAAAAGATGATATCGCCATTCACAAGCGTTGGTTTACCATTTTCCACATTGCCGAGATCGGTCACCTTTCCGGCTGAATTACACAGGAAAGCGATCACATCAAGGTCGTATTCTTCTTCTTTTTTACCAAAGATCCCGCCGAGAAAACCTTTCTTTTCCTCATTAATATCCCAACCGAGGCCGATAGTAACGGACGAGAGATCGTATTCATTTTTTTTCAGGCTTACGCCCTGGCCTTTGCTCAGACTGACAGACATGATATCCCCTTAATCAATAAAATTATAAGACCACATTTACTTCTGGCGGCGGCGGTGGCAGGTCTTCAAGACCGATCACTTCTTTTTTGCTGGACTCCACTTTCTGACTGCCTACCGAAATGCTCGCACTGACCCATTTAAAGAAAGCTTTAATCGTCGAACTGTCAGCTGTATCGAGCTGAACCACGATTTCAGTGATTTCTTTGAGGACGCTGGTATCGGCATCATGCCCGGCTGCACATGCCACAACAACGCCGGTTCTGGCCGCTTTAAAGTCATTCAGGCCTTTACGCCAGTCATCATTCGGACTTCCATCCGTCATCAGGAATACAAGGGGACGCCAGTCACCTTTAGTGTCAGCCGTCGTTTTCTGTACTTCTTTGGCAATGGAGCTGGCCGTGAGGGAAAGCGCTTCGCCAAGAGACGTGGTGCCGCTGGCTGTTAGTGCTGGCATCTGGAAACTCAGGAGGTCTGTCAGGGGGACTGCCTGTCGGGCTGAAGAATCAAAGGTGATCACTGACACGTGAGCCGTTTCGAGTGCATACGGATCCTGTTTCAGCGTGGTAAGCAGCGTCTGAACGCCATTTTTAACCGCTTCGATAGGCTCTCCGTGCATAGAGCCGGACGTGTCGAGTAGCAGATATACGGGTAAGCGTCTCAAATGTAATTCCTTCTTAAGAGATCGGAAGAGGAGAGTAGTTTCAGGAAGAGGCCAGGGTTTGTTGATTTGATAAAACGGCACGACATCTGTCGGGTGGAGATTAAATACTCAGAAGCGGCATTAAAGAAATAAGTTAACCACCATAGAATTACCGACATGTGAATGGCCTCTTATCAACAGAAAAATAATTCAGACCGGACTGGAATATAAGATTTCTGAAAAAACTCGGACAAATAAACTGTCTTATGTATGAAATTCATCATACATCACAGATCTGCATGAATGGAGTGTAAAACGCCCAAAGATTGATGTGTAGCACAAGAGGATGTCAAGACACCAGGTTTTGTAGTCAGTAAGGCGCTGCTGGCATTGCGGGAGGAGAATAGATCAAAACTACGTCACGCCAATACAGAGGTAAAATATGACAAAACCGGGGTTTTCACCCCGGTCTGAGATTTAGCGTCAGGACTTTTTAGCGCTGTATTCTTTTATCAGTTCGTCAACGGAGTGCAGAGCCAGCTTCTCTACCGCTTCACTTCGGGTCGAGCCACTCAGCGCAGCCAGACGGTCAATTTTTCTTAAGATCCGCATGCGTAGCGATAAGGACACGGCTGTTTTTTTATCCTTATCGAGTACGACCTTCCCTGTAGACTCACCGGTTTTCAGTTCAGCATTCTGTGCGAGCGCTTCATTCATCCGGCGAAGGGTCTTTTTATCCAGCTGGCCCGGATTAACGAGATGGTAGGAATGACCTGCCTTGCTGTATTTGATCTCCGCAGAATATGACTCGCGTAGCTCTTTGAGGGCCCGGGTTAATGTCGGCTCTGAGCATTCCAGACTGGTTATAATGTCGGCAGCGGAAACGGGCTTGCCGGTGCCCAGTAAGTTGGCAAGCTTAAAAATCCGGGCCTGTCTGGTATTTAATTGCATCGTAAGATTTAGCCTGCTTAAAGGGTTAGTGGTTCAATAGGCTGAAAAATGAAGGTACTGCTCATCTTTCGAATAACCGGGTGATCGCCTAACGCTTCAACCGGATCAATGTGTTCTATGCCTGCAAA
The DNA here is from genome assembly GCF_050031595.1 of Enterobacter cloacae complex sp. 309I3. Taxonomy (NCBI): domain Bacteria; kingdom Pseudomonadati; phylum Pseudomonadota; class Gammaproteobacteria; order Enterobacterales; family Enterobacteriaceae; genus Enterobacter; species Enterobacter cloacae complex sp. 309I3. Next base: position 16,547 of record NZ_JBLGWI010000002.1, read on the forward strand.
ATTTACTGACGACATCTGGCTGCGAGTGCATTTGCAGGACAGGATATACTCATCCTCCAGATAGCCGGTCCGCTTACTGACCCGTTGCGTAAAGCCTGACACAATCACGTTGTCGAAAGGTAGCGTATGTAAAACGATACCGACCAGGCGGAACAAGCAGCCATGGACGTGGCGGGCATAGTTTTCGCGTACGGCTTTTTGCGTCATGGCTTTTTCCGTCAGCTCCGTGCCCCGGGCATTAACGCCGTAAATCTTATCAGGGAAATCTTCAATCTCAGCTAAATCAACGTCCAGCAGGACTGCTGATAGCTCCGGCTTTACTTCAAATGCAACAATCGTTTCACGCGGCCATTCAGTTTCTGCCAGCACACCCGCCAGGTATGATTCGAAAAACGCGGCGTCTGTCCGGAACTGCTGCCGGGCATCTGCCTGAGCCGTGGCGAGCCGTTTTTCATGTTCTTCTGCTTCAAACTTCCAGTTTGCATACTGTTCGGCCCAGGCCGTCCGTTGTTGCTGGTACCGGTGCTGTCGAAGGGTATTCTCACGCTCCACATCAATCAGCTCCTGCTGCCACCGGCGAAGATTTTCGGCGTGGCGCTCAGCTTTAGCTGATTCCGATTCAAACCATTTACCCAGAAAACTAATGCCTTCGCTCTCGGCAGGCTTTTCCGGCAATGCAAGGTAGTCTGGCTTTTCTGGACGCACCGGTGCCGGAACCTGAAAAGGCGACGTTCTGTTATGCAGGTATACTGCTTCCAGCTCTGCCCAGCTGATGCCTGTTTTTGGATCCGGCGTCAGCTCGTGAATATTACGGATTGCGGTTACCGCTGACATGAGTTCAGCGGCTTCCTGCTCAAGCGCCTGTCTGAGCCCCGGGTCGGTTGCCGTCCGGTTTCCACCTCCGGAACGCGCGGCCCGGTCAAGCCGGGTACGGTAACTCAGCCCGGTACCGGGCAAGCCCAGATTGGCATAGGTCCCCCGGCTACCAAAAGAAACGGAAGCACCTCTCGGCCCGACACTCAGGCTCGGTGCACCGTTACTCAGGTTGAGGCGAACGCCAGGAATAATGTTGATCGACTTTCTGAACCTGAACCCCATTATGATTTCCTTAATGATGCTGGGTCACGGTAAGTAATCTGATTCCATCAGCGCTTTGCTCGTTCTGTAACCCATAAAAACGAGCTCTGTCCAGAATGCCAGCCGCCCAGCGGCGATGTGTGGCGGGTTCACACATTGCTCCCTGCGACTTAAACACGGCCTGGGTAGAGTTCAGGATCCGCAGAGCGTCAGAATACTCACCCTGAGTGACCATCAGCGCGTTTTGAATGACCTCTATCTGACCCGGGTGAATGGCCGTTTTCCCAACAAGCCCATGTGCCATATCAAGAGCCAGCTCTCTGGCCATAACGGCATGATCGTCAATATGCTCACATACGGGCGCGGTCAGGGCAAAATCACGCGGGCCGAAGACTGAAACGAGCATTTTGATGACGTAGCCCATCGGGCTGTCATACAGCGTCAGGTCCCGGGGGCGGCGAAGCGACACAACGTTCATAAGATCGTTGCCGCCGATTCGAAGCGCAATAATGCGGTCGTGGCAGGGATGTTCCACCAGGCGAGTGGCCAGCTCGCGCATCTGAACCACGTCAAAGACGTCTTCTGTTTCCAGCGTTGGCATCATGCACAGGTGAGTCCCGCCCATGATATCCCACCATTCAGCTAACGAACTGAGGGTAAATTTCGGCAACACAAACCCATCGACAGCGGAAAGATCATAATGCGCTTTTAACCATCTGCCCATGTCGGCATGCCGGGGGCGAATGAACACCAGAGGCCAGTCATTTTTACCCAGGCTACGCATGCTGTTACTGAGCTCGTGCAGCAGGTGCTCCAGATTTTTGAGGGCGATGGGGATGTCTGCTTCACTGACAGCATCCTCCAGGCAAATCACCAGAGAGCGCAAACCCGGGATTTTCCCGTGCAGGACGGCATCAGCAATATCTTCCCGTGTTGCAGGCATGTATAGCGTGGCTCCCAGATTCCAGGGAGAAAGACGATTTTTCATCAGAGTACCTTCTTGATAATGGTTACAGCCCGATACTGGCCGAGGGTTCCCCCCATTTCTGTAACAACTATTCCCTTTTCACGAGCAAGCCCTACAAGCAAGGCAACGTCCGGGTCGTCAATAGAACGCACAAATACATGGTCCGGTACCCGACGTAATACAGCCCGGGTTGCTTCAGCAATACCGGGTTTAATACGATTGACGCTGTCCACTTTAAATTCATCGGCCAGGAACGCGATAACGTCGCGACTTGTCTGCCATAAGACCCGGGCTGACTCCATATTCCAGCTCAGGGTAGCGAGGGATGACGGGGTTAACTTCTTACGGAAATGGGCGACGGTATCGACAAGCATCCGGCTGCATTCGAATTCACTGAGATGCTCGCAAACCATGCACCCATGTAATCCTTCAGAGGACCATACTGACCGGGAGATCAGGCCTGATACCGGCGCACCCATGATGCCAAAAGGAATGAGCCAGTCATCATCACTGGCTGCAAGCCAGGAGCAGCCACAGGGATCGGCCAGGACAACCAGTCGCGGCTGCTCAGGATAGCCCGGGCGATCTTTCAGTGCGCGTACAAGCTCTCCGGTAATTGCGCCTTTACCTGTCCATCCGTCAACAAAGACAATACCGCTGGTACCATGGCGCTCTTCAATGACGTCGAGGGCTGCACCGTCAATTCCACGATCCCGGATAATGCTGATACCGTAATGCCATGAGGTTTTCCCCATGTCACGCAGGGCCTGGTGCAGCATAACGCCGAGCGGCACGCCAGCTCTGACGAGACTGGCCAGTACAATGGGCTCATCACCGAAGCGTTCGGCCAGAGCAATAGCGAGCTGTGTGACTTCTTTTGCAAGTCTCTCTGCGCCCCGATCCAGCGCCCGGTGAAACAAATCAAGATGCCATTGTGTTGGCGCTGGCTCCTGACTGAGCATGTCCGAATAATGTTTCTTCCCTGACTGAATCAGCTCTTCTTTTTGCTCAACCGGCGTCATCTCAATGACTACCGGCTTTAGCAGAAATTCCACGTCACCGGGCTGGTATGAGCCGGTAAATGTGTCATGTGGCTGCATTTTAATTTTCTCCAAAAATTCGCTGTGAAATGGCATCTGCAAACTGACTCTGACGCGGGATGCCAAACCAGCTGCACAGTTTCATAAAACGATGATCGCTCAGGCTGTCGCCCAGACCAATTACGGGGAAGACTCCGCGTTCAGCCCGAAGTTTTTCAAGAAGCCATCTGACTGCCAGCCCTTTCTCAACCGCGGTGGGAAGCCAGGCCACGTTATTACTGTTGCGGTGGATGTAGAAGCCCTCGGTCGGAAACACCGTTTCTATCTCATCTGCAATGGCATTGAGCTCGTCAAGGCGGGTGCTGTCGCGGTGCTTCATCACCATATAAACCGCCGTTTCACCGTATTCGAAGTTCAGCCTTGCCCAGGCATTGATCCCTTTTGCGTCCATCATTTCAGTGATCAGACGCTGCATCGATGTCAGCTTTTCCTGATAGGGAGCCAGCTGGCCGAGCATATGGGCCTTCCACTCCTCGTCGGGTTTGCCTTCTGGCGTGAGAATGACGGCCCCGTGAGTGGTGATTGCCCAGGAGTGGAAAGGGATCCGTACGCGGCTGATTTCTTCAGTTCCCCGTGCGGTAACGGGTATGAGTTCAGCCTGCTCCAGGAGCCAGTCCACCAACATGGACTGTTCTTCCGTCATAAAGCTTCGTGGATTCAGGGTGCGATCAACGGCACCGGTACGGAATGGCTCCAGGGCCAGCTCGTCCACCATTTTACGACGGGTCTGAAAGAGCGTGTCGTCAAGGTCGCTCAGAACAACGGGTTTATTCATAGGTAACAATCTCCACGACGGCCGCAACCTCAGCCAGCGCTTTAAGAAGCTGCGTGTCAATACTTTCTGCGGGTGTCTCAGTACACACAAGAATGCGGTCAAACTGCTGGTGGGCGACGTTATAGACAAAATTGGGGATGCCCAGCCCGTAGTTATCCGTAAAGGAAATGGCGGACTCAATGGCATAACCAACGGCGATAGGGGAGCGGGTGGTCGATCCATAAAATGCCTGTGCTCCGGCAGCTTCGAGCCGTTCAGCAAGCAGGAACGGCTCCCAGACGAATTCCCCGGTCCCGAGAACCAGAATACGTTCCCCCTTGTGGACGGAGACCTCATGGCCGAGATCGGCCGCAGGTGCGAGCATCCCCAGTCGGCCCCAGGACTGTTTTCCCTGGATGTCCCATTCTCCTCGTGAAGTTACGTTGACTTTCGGCATGTCCGGGACAGGTGCATCAGGTAATGGGGTCCATCCCCACTTACCGCTTACAAGAGAAACCGAAGTGACTGGTAAGGTGCTGCGCTCGGACAAGGCTTTGCCACTCCAGTCGGTAAGCGTAACGGCTATAACCTGTTCAATATGTTGAAGCTTGCCGGTATTACGCAGGGCTGAAAGCAGGTTAATAAAGGTATTACCGGTGGTTGCCTCGTCATCAATCAAAACCAGCGTTCGTGCGTTGGTAACACGACGTCTTTTCTCTTCATCATCTGGCAGATAGATCAGATGATCGGTGGCGTGGCTGTGTTCTTCCTTGAACTCGCAAAGCAACGTGCCATCAACCGGGTGACGGGTAGAGGTCAGATAGACAGATTCAGGATGCTGGTGGCGCACTTCATCAAATACACCGGCCCCAAGCCCAACGGCGGTTTCAGCCATACCGATAAACAGTACGGGTCCTGTCAGTGTCGAGGGGAACTGGCTGGCAAGCTGTCTGTAGGCCTGCCGCATGACTGAGGGTGGCACGGGAATGTGCCTGCCGAGTACTTTGCTGACAAACAGAAAGGCGCGTTTCGGGTTACGTCTTTCAGCGATGTCAAACAGGTCATCGAGCGAAACTTCACCCTGGTCGCGGGTTACCTGAATCGTACCGCATGAGAGGGTACGGCGATAAATCATATCTTCGAGGATATCAGACATAAATACGCCTTAATTCAGAAGGTTAGAGAGTGATTCCGGGTATGCAATTACATCCGTAATGGATCTCACCGCAACCGGAGAAAAGGTGTTTTTAGCGCTCTGGCGCACCATATCTTCAGACATCAGACCGAGCTTAAAGGCAGCAAATAACCCAGGAAGGTTCACCCCGCTGTGAAGGGTATAACCCACCCCCCCTGACGGACGCATGTTGGTTTCAAGCAGCACCGGGTTGCCATTCACATCGTTTCGCGTCTGAACATTCACCAGCCCGTCGGCCTTCATAACCCTGGCGCAGTCACACGCCAGTTCCCAGGCGCTTCCTTCGTTTACCAGATACTGGATAACCCCTTCCTTACGGCGTCCCACGGCTGCGAGTATTTCGCCCTTATCCGCGAGGATATCGACGGAAAATTCCGGGCCTGGCAGGTACGGCATCAAAACAAGGGGTTTAAACGACTCAGCAGCTGATGCTGCTGCAATATACTGTTGCGGACTGACCAGACGATGTTCGGGATGATTAAAGACGGCCATAGGCGAAGCACTGTCATCAAAGCGCCAGAATCCCATGCCATAGATACCCGTCACCGGCTTCACGCATACCGGGCTGTCAGTGAACGGCGGGGCCGCGAGGTGTGTTTTTAATTCTGCCAGCGTATTCACCCGCCAGGATGGTACGACCGGGAGACCCTTTTGCTCCATAAACTGAGCAAAAGTAACTTTTTCGTCAGCCAGAGTTAACCAGTCGACGCCCGTTGCACCGGTAGTAAGGGTGGCACCGGTCGATTCAATGGCTGAACGGTGTTCTTCAAACCACTGGCTGTTACGGCCAGTATGAATATGGTGGATGCCGTAGGACTGAATGGTTTCCTGGATAAACTGAAGACGTTTTTGAGGATCTTCAGGTTCAGTCAAAGAATAGTCGGCAACGGAAAGGATTTCATTTCTTTCGTTACGGTGGGAGGCAAAAACGGTAATGGCAAAATTATTTTTTTTTGCAAATGATTTTACCCCCTGAATAATATCTCGCTGGGAGGATAAACCTTCCATAAACCAAATTTTCTTGTTCATTTTTTTTAATTATCCGGAACGCCATGCAAATTTATGATTGAGAAGTGAGTCTATGAGTGTCTAAGCTACATGTCAATCATAATATGATTTATAACTCCTGTGGTTATGGAGTGCGTCAGGTTTTTTGGATTCCTGATAACACATTGATATTTAAATTAAACTTAGAAAATTAACACCCTGAAAAGGATTTCTTTTTGTGTTTTTACAGAAAACTACCAAAATTTCCCTTGTCAGAGAACTTCATCATGATATGATTTTCTTCGTCAGTTACTAAATATACCTTTGATTGTCTCGGTCATTACCATTTTAAGGAATAAAACATGGTTTCATTAGTTAAGAACCAGACGGTATCACTCAGCAAAGAATCATCTGCATTAAGCCAGCTTCATTTCGGTCTCGGTTGGGATCCGGTTAAGAAAAAAGGTCTTCTTGGAGGATTGTTTGGAGGCAACGACTCAATCGATCTCGATGCTGGCTGCGTATTAATGGACAGCACCGGTAAAACAATTGACACCATCTGGTTCCGCAAACTGGAATCCACCTGCGGCGCTGTTGTGCACAGTGGCGATAACCTGACCGGTGAAGGTGACGGTGACGATGAGGTGATTAATGTCAACCTCTCCCGACTGCCTGCAAACGTTGAATACCTGGCGTTTACGGTAAACAGCTTCCGTGGTCAGTCGTTCAATGACGTCGAAAACGCGTTCTGCCGCGTTGTCGATCAAACCGGCAAAGAGCTGGCTCGCTACAAGCTGACTGAGCAGGGCTCACATACCGGGATCGTTATTTCTTCGCTGCGCCGTAATAACGGCAACTGGGACTTTACCGCCCTTGGCCATGCCTGTCGCGGCCGCACAATTGACGATATGCACTCCGATATCGTTTCAGCGGTTATTCGCTAATGAACCTGACGCCGGGGGGCAATGCCCCCGTTCCAGCCCAGGAGTTGCGGGTCCGGATCACCTCGGGCGGCCAGGTGGATGCTTCGGCGTTTCGCCTGTATGCCGACGGGAAGGTGCAGGGTGATGCGGACATGGTGTTTTATGGTCAGCCACGTAACGATGATGGTACCGTCAGCCTGGTCAGTGAAGGCCAGTACTCAACCTTTACTGTCGCGCTCAACCGGCTGAAACCTGATGTCCAGAAAATTGCGTTCACCGTGACCTGTGACGGTGGGCAGACGGTGTCCGGTCTTCGTAATCTTTCCATCGACGTGGAGCAAGGGGCTACCGGCCTGGTTAGCGGCAGTGTCGAACTGAGCGGCCGTCAGGAAGCAGCCTTAATTCTGGGTGAATTTTACCGTCGTAATAATGACTGGAAATTCCGCTTCGTTGCGCAGGGGTTCAACGGTGGACTTAAACCGCTGGCAGAGCATTTCGGCGTAAATATTGCCGACGAACCGGCTCCCGCAGCCCCGACTCCTCCGGTTGTAACCCCTCCGCCAGTTGAGACAAAAATCAGCCTGAGCAAGGTATCGCTGACAAAAGAGAAGCCTGCAATCAGCCTGACCAAACGGGATAACTTCGGTGAAATCCGGATCAACCTGAACTGGCACCGGGGCAGCGGCAAATCAGGCTTTGCAGGCATGTTCGGCTCCAAAGGAATCGACCTGGATCTGGGGGCCTTTGTTGAGCTTCAGGACGGGTATAAATCGGTCATTCAGGCGCTCGGTAATGCATTCGGTGATTATCGCGATGAACCGTATGTTCAGCTCAAGGGCGATGACCGGACGGGTGATGTATCAGACGGCGAGTGGCTGCATATCAATGGACGTGAATGGAAGCATATCCGCGAAGTGCTGATTTACGCCTTTATTTATGAAGGTGTTCCCAGCTGGGACAAGACTGATGGTGTGGTCACCATTCATGTGCCGGATCAACCGCCCATTGAGACCCGCCTGACCGAAGGTGAAAACCGTCGCACATTGTGCGCCATTGCCAGACTCGTAAACGAAAACGGCGCAATTAAAGTCGAGCGAATTAACCAGTACTTCAAAGGCCAGGACGAAATGGACCGGGCATTTGGCTGGGGATTTCGCTGGAGCGCCGGTTCTAAATAACACAGCAACAAAGGAAACAGGTATGAGCTTTTTCGACAAAGTTAAAGGTGCCATTAACTCAGGCCGTGACGAACTGACCCGCCAGGTTGGCCGTTTCAAAAACAAAAAATTCATGCAGGGCACCGTTGCTGTATGTGCCCGTATTGCCGTATCGAGTGACGGCGTAAGTTCGGAAGAAAAGCAGAAAATGATGGGCTTTCTGCGCTCTTCAGAAGAGCTGAAGGTCTTCGATACCAATGAGGTGATTGAGTTCTTCAATAAACTGGTTTCAAGCTTCGATTTCGATGTTGAAATCGGCAAGGGCGAAACCATGAAATACATCCTGGCGCTGAAAGATCAGCCTGAGGCCGCTCAGCTGGCCTTACGTGTTGGTATTGCCGTTGCGAAAAGTGACGGTAACTTCGATCAGGACGAGAAACTGGCCTCCCGCGAGATCGCTATCGCGTTGGGCTTCGACCCGGCTGAATTTGGCCTCTGATCCACATCCCTAAGGGTAAAATATGGTTTCCACACACATCGGCTTCCCGACTGAAACGGTCATTGTTTTTATTGCGCTTTCAGTCGGTGCCATCTTTATTGACCTGTTTATGCACCGTGATGACAAGCCTATTTCGCTGAAGAGTGCGGCGCTCTGGTCCGTATTCTGGGTTGTGGTTGCGATGGCATTTGCCGGTTTCCTCTATATCCACCACGGTGCTGAGGTTGCCAGTCTGTTTGTCACGGGTTATGCGCTGGAGAAAGTGCTGTCGGTCGATAACCTGTTCGTCATGATGGCCATCTTCTCCTGGTTCGCCGTTCCGGATCGTTATCGCCACCGTGTTCTCTACTGGGGGATCATTGGTGCCATTGTCTTCAGGGGCATCTTTGTCGCCATCGGTACGAGCCTGCTGAGTCTGGGGCCGTATGTTGAAGTTGTCTTCGCTATTATCGTTGCCTGGACAGCGGTCATGATGCTTAAAAGCGGTGATGACGATGATGAAATTGAGGATTACTCCCAGCATCTGGCTTACCGCATGGTTAAACGCTTCTTCCCTATCTGGCCGAAGCTCAGAGGGCATGCCTTCCTGCTTAACCAGAAGGAAGTGGATGCTGAACTGGCGAAACCAGAAAACAGCGATGTCACCATTGGCCGTGGTAAAAAAGCGGCGCTGTATGCGACCCCGCTGTTCCTGTGTGTGGCTGTGGTTGAACTCTCGGACGTAATGTTCGCGTTTGACTCGGTACCGGCAATCATTGCCGTCAGTCGTGAACCGCTTATCGTCTATAGTGCCATGATGTTTGCTATCCTGGGCCTGCGTACTCTGTACTTTGTCCTTGAGGCACTGAAACAGTACCTGGTTCATCTGGAGAAGGCCGTTATCGTGCTGCTGTTCTTCATCGCGGCAAAACTCGGCCTGAATGCGACCGATCACATCTGGCATCATGGTTACAGCATCGCGGCAACAACCAGCCTGTATGTTGTACTGGGTGTACTGGCGCTGGGCATTCTCGCAAGCGTCATGTTCCCGGGCAAACCTGAATCTGAGGAAAAGGGGAGTTAATCCCCTTAAGTGTTAACCTGAACAATTACTAATCGAAGAGGTTATTTTATGAGTGTTTCTCTTTCCAAAGGCGGGAACGTCTCCCTAAGTAAAGCAGCTCCGTCAATGAAAAACGTCCTGGTGGGCCTTGGCTGGGATGCGCGTTCAACAGACGGTCAGGACTTTGACCTGGATGCTTCAGCATTCCTGCTGGCCTCAAACGGCAAAGTGCGCGGCGATTCAGATTTCATCTTCTATAACAACCTGACGTCATCCGACGGTTCCGTAACGCACACCGGCGATAACCGCACCGGTGAGGGCGATGGTGATGATGAATCGCTGAAAATTAAACTGGACGCCGTCCCGTCTGAAGTTGACAAGATCATCTTCGTTGTGACCATCCACGATGCTCAGGCTCGTCGCCAGAGCTTTGGTCAGGTATCCGGTGCGTTTATTCGTCTGGTTAATGACGATAACCAGACTGAAGTTGCTCGCTACGATCTGACCGAAGATGCGTCCACTGAGACTGCCATGCTGTTCGGCGAGCTGTATCGCCACAATGGTGAGTGGAAATTCCGCGCAGTAGGTCAGGGTTATGCTGGTGGTCTGGCATCTGTATGTGCTCAGTACGGCATTAACGCGTCCTGATCAAAAAGTAACTTTTCTACCCGGGGCTGTTAATGCAGCCCTCATTCAACTGTTTGCAGGAGCTAAAAATGGCAGTTTCTCTCGTAAAAGGCGGCAATGTATCTCTGACCAAAGAAGCACCAACCATGAATGTTGCTATGGTTGGCCTAGGCTGGGATGCCCGTGTAACCGATGGTCAGGGTTTTGACCTGGACGCTTCCGTGTTCGCAGTAGGCGAAGACGGTAAAGTGTTGTCAGATGCGCATTTCATTTTCTTCAATAACAAAACCAGCCCTGATGGCGCGGTAGAGCACCAGGGCGACAACCGTACCGGTGAAGGCGACGGCGACGATGAGCAGGTCAAAATCGATCTGACCAAAGTCTCAGCAGATATCAAAAAACTGGTGTTTGCCGTTACCATCTATGATGCAGAAGCGCGTAAACAAAACTTCGGCATGGTGAGCAACAGCTTCATGCGCGTTTACAACAACGACAACGGCACGGAAATTGCCCGTTTCGATCTGTCTGAAGATGCCTCAACCGAAACCGCTATGGTCTTCGGTGAACTGTATCGTCATGGCGCTGAGTGGAAGTTTAAAGCTGTCGGTCAGGGCTTTGCCGGTGGCCTGGCGGCTCTTGCCTCCCAGCACGGCGTTAACATCTAAAATAACGCTGAATCATACCCCGGCAATGCCGGGGTTTTTTTTGGTTGCGATCCGCTATCAGGAGGGGGGGGGCAGAAAGGGTTCGGGAATCTCAGAAAGCAGAGAGATGTTAATTCTGACGTGAGCCTTTTAAAGGCAGGAAACGGATTTTTCTCTGGTTGCTGGTTAAAGCCTGTATTCCGTGCCTTATATCAACAGCATGCCCCTCTGATATATGTTACGTTTGCGACTTATGAAGGCACGGGTTCTGGAAGATAAAATACCCGACCAATGGAAATTCCAATTCAACAGGTATAGAAACTTCAACGTGATGAAATATGGTGTCACACCATATATACGCCTCACCAGAAATCCAGCGTCCTGAACTAAGCCAGGGGAACCTATATAAACGCTGCGCTTTAAAATAATCAAAAATCAGGAGAGTTAATGTGAATCTACAATCCGGACAAAACATACCACTTCAGCAATCTGCGATCAGGCTGAATCTTCAGTACCCTACCAAATCCGGCTTTAAAGGCGAACCCGATACCTGCCTGTTCCTGCTTAATGCTCAGGGAAAGGTCAGCGGCGATTCTGACTTTATCTTTTACAATAATCTGTCTTCTCCTGAAGGGGCAGTAAAGCTCGTTACCGGTTCTCAGCAGTCCAGCATTGAGATAGCACTGGATCGTGTTCCTGCGAACATCAGTAAAATTGCAATCACAGTTGTCATTGATGGTGAAGATACCATCAGTGGGCTCAGTTCGTTGAGCATGCAGGCTCAAGGAATCGCTGAGTTCCAGGCTGAGACTCAGGGCCGCAGTGAGAAAGCAATTATCCTGGGTGAAGTATATCGGCACAATGGCGCCTGGAAGCTTCGTGCGCTCGGGCAGGGTTTCAACGGTGGTCTTGAGCCTCTGGCCATTAGCTATGGCGTTGATGTCGCACAGCCAGCTCCGCAGCCAGCAAAGCCTGCTCGTATCAGTCTGGAAAAGAAACTGGAAACCAGATCTCCGCGCCTTGTAAGCCTCGCTAAAAAAGCCTCGGTCAGTCTTACTAAAAATAAACTGGACACCCTTGAGGCAGCGGTTGCATTTGTACTTGACGCATCCGGCTCAATGAGTGGCCAGTTCAGTAAGGGTAACGTTCAGTCTGTGCTGGACCGCATCGCCGTTCTTGCCGCCCAGTTCGACGACGACGGTGAAATGGATGTCTGGGGATTTGGAGAGAAGCATAAGAAGTATCCAAACGTCACACTGGACAACCTGGACACATATATTCAGTCCATTCGCGGGGCTGGAAAGCGTTCAGCCTGGGAGAACCTGCCGGGCCTCGGAGGGACAAACAACGAGCCTCCTGTGATGGAAGAAATAGTCGACTACTTTAAGGACTCGAAAATCCCGGTGTATGTTGTATTTATTACCGATGGCGGGATCAGCAAGACCCGGGCGATTAAAGATGCAATCCGGCGTTCTGCCAACTACCCCATCTTCTGGAAGTTTGTCGGCCTGGGTGGTTCAAGCTACGGTATCCTCAAAAATCTGGATGACTTTACTGACCGCCGGGTTGATAACACCCACTTCTTTGCCATGGATGATTTCGGTTCGATTAGCGATGAAAAGTTATATGATAATCTACTGGAAGAATTCAGACCGTGGATCGATGAAACAAAAAGGTTAGGCATCCTTTAATACGCACAGTTTGAGCTTGGTTGAATGAGCTCTACAGCAGCTTAATACTGTAGAGCCTTTGTTCATTGGAAATCGTACAGGGAGGCGCATATGGACCGCATCAAGTACCTGAAATGGATAGCTGAAGAATCACCAAGTACGGCTCAGCAGCTGGTGGCCTGGTTAAACAGAGCAAGGCACTATACGCCCGACATGAAAGAGCATCAGGCAGGTGTACAGATTCAAGAAAAGGGGATTGTTGTAGGGCTTAGACAAAGTACTAATCGTTATCATGGAGATTGTCTGACCATACATGTGGTACGGCTTCCGGAAGAAATACAAAACAAGGGATGGTTTAAGTCTTTTCTGAAGCTTTGCTGTGAATCGAATCCCTGGTGCGATGTTGTAATAGAAGACGTGAAAAACCCATATTTATTAAGCTTTTGTAAGAAACTAAACTTTACTGTATTAGATGAATTTTACCCGAATACTTACATAGTAAACACAGATGCCATTATGAGTTTACCTATCCCACCCTTAGGGAGATACGAAACCTATCTTTATTAAACCTGCGAACCTTTACCGGTTGCGTGGGGAGCGGATGGACTTCGGCTAAAGAAAAATCACATCGTCTATTTTGACCAGAAAAAGCTAATCTGCTTGATGTAATGCAGAAACGCATTACATTAATATCTTCTCCCAACAATCACCTGAACAATTCCCTGATTGCTTTTCACCTCATACCAGTGCTGGCTCATAGTTAGTCCTTAAGCAAATTTGTTATCGGAATAAAGAACGAAGCCAGCCTCATCGAGGCGCATAACCTTCTTCCCTTAACGCCTGTTGTAATTTTTCAATTGCGCTTTTCATTACCCAGGCTTCTTCGTCACTCACAGCACAGCCACGAAGATCGCTCCAGCTCAGACGTTTAACTAATTGAGCAAGGGCCATAGTTTCATTCTCATCAAGCTGCAAACTCAGTGTCTCAATACCTTCCACTATCTAACCTCCCTTATACTGAAAAATGGCGCTTTATTTCTGACCAGATGCCGAAGCCTTGAATGCGGCCGGAACTGCCGTTGTTTCTACTTTACAGAAATGGAATTAAAAAGTGGTGGTGCTGGGCACGTTTCTTTTCCAGTCGGGGTTTAAGCCAGAGCCGAAACTCATTCAACTTCTCAGCAGCCAAAACCGCTTCAACGGGGAAAACTTTATATTTACCCTGCTGCTGAGGTTCACCCAACCATCGCCTGATGGCTCCGTCAGTCCATAAACGAGTCTCTTTGAGCCTGGTTACAGTGACCCATTTCCTGGACCATTCATCAAATTGTCGCTGGCGATCCCGATAACGTTGTTCTTCCTGCTGACGAAGCCAGTCGCGATCAACAGCGAATTTTCGGTATCCAACAAAGAGCCCTTGTACTTTGGCCATGACAACATTCCGGTTTGCTTAGAACTGTTCAGACAGACATGTCAGGGATAAAGCTGAAGAAAAAGGTACAACGAAGAATAACCAAGACATAGGCCTGCCGGGTAAGTGGTGCGGTGCACAGGACTGTCGGAAAGTACGCTCAGAGAGGGTCGTTTAAGCATGATGCACCACCGCCAGCCAGCCTTAATAATGGTAATGTACCACTGGGTTACCAGACAGACCAGTAACGCATCAAACATAAAACTGTTTTTTAAAAAACGTCAGGAACGTAGCCTGACCTTTTAACCAGTGGTGTAAAAAACATACAGATTGCTCTGAGGTATGAGGTTCAGCAACTAGCCTTGTCGACGCAGAAACATTAAGTAATCAATAGCAGCTATCGCAAACAATGGTGAAAACCACCACGTGCTTTTCAACAAGCCAAGCGGCAGAAAGAGTACAGTTGCCATCGAATAAACAAAAACACGAACCATACCATCTGTAATAAACATAGGCTATTTGCAATCTGAGGTTGGATTGTAGATTTTAGTTAGAAATGGATCAAAGTCCGTTTTGTGCAAAACTTGGTTGACAACCCTCTTTTGGAAGATGTGCCGTTTCGTGCAAAAGTTGGTTGGAGGCCAAGATGGCAGAGTTCGTAGGTTCGGCTGCTTCGCAAGCTGATTTCATTTGGAAGAACGCGGAAGACCTGTGGGGGGGGATTTCAAGCATACCGACTTCGGCAAGATCATTTTGCCGTTTACTCTGCTGCGTCGATTGGAGTGCGCACTGGAGTCTACACGGGAAGCATCGCTCGATAGCCAACCAGCCACGATTGAGTTCTTAGAAGCAGAGTTCAGTGTTGATTTCGATGCGCTGCTATCTTGACCGCCAATCAGACCCGCATGGTTCAGGTTTGTGTATGAGAGTCCCCAAATGGCTGTAGTTCTAACCAAAGCCTTGATTGAAGCCGGCCGCGCCGGAAATAGTGGGTACAGAAAAGGCAGTTGCTTGCGCTGGGCGTAAGTTACCCGCCGAAAAGCGGCTGGATCGAACGACTGATCGGCACTGAGGTATCTGACGAGCAGTACGAACGCTTTCTGGGGCACAGCACGAGCAAGCAGGCTGAACAGATCCTACGCGGAGAGCAGCCAGCCAAGGGGCTTCAGTATGCAAAGCGAGCGAAGAAGCTCGCTTCTGAAAGAAAAGCCACAATTGATCTGGATAACGAGCACCTGTCTGAAATCGAAAAGTATCGGTAGCCCTAGACTTTTAGCCGCTGAAGATCTCTTAGATACCATTGGTGAAACTTGCTGAAGTCAGCCTTCTGTTTCTCTACCGTGCTGTTATAGATCGCATCACTGGTAACCGCACAAGCAGTCCAGCCAGCCTCATAGACGAAGCGAGTAGCTATCGGTGACTTCTTCGGGGTGCTATCCCAGCGGTTTTTGAGCCACCGCGCAAGCCCTTCATCAAGAGGGACCACCAGATTTAGCTGCTGTTTTGTGCGAGTGATACCGACATAAAACAGCCGACGTTCCTCCTCGATTTCCTCTTCGGCCGGAGGGGTGTTCATCGATGTGCGAACGCTGTAAACATCATCGGGTTTGCCGCCAGGAAATTCCTGCTCATTCAGCCCGATCAGGGGTCGTCTCAGAAAACGGAATCTATGGTCACTCCCGTTTTTGCAACACCGATTTTGACGACAAGTTGGCTTGCTTGAATCTATCCGGCGTCTGAATGGGATTTTATTCCCGCGCCTTGATGAGTTCCGCGCCTGATGAACCTCCAGAAAATATACGGCTTCAATGAGCCTTTCCGTTTTACAGGTTCCTCAACAGGCCGGTGGGCCGTTAGTATCATCAATATCAGTATTCGCAAAACCAGATCAGTAATTCTTTAAACCGGTGTATTTCTGCCGTTATGCTACATAAGTTTGCTGTCGTGCCGTTAGGGCCCAGGCTATTCTGGCCAGCTTGTTTGCCAGAGCACAAGTGACGACAAAGTTGCTTTTCCGGCACAGTAAATCCCTGACCCAATCGGCCAATTTGCCAGACTGGTGTTCCAGTTTTTGTATGAATACCCTGGCACATTGAACCAACAAAGTTCGGATCTTTTTATTACCTCGCTTACTAATTCCCAGCAATGTCGTCCTACCTCCCGTGCTGTACTGCCGAGGTACAAGCCCTGTTGCCGCCGCAAAGTCACGGCTGCTGGCGTACTGCTTCCCGTCGCCAATCTCAGTTGAAATAGTACTCGCTGTCAGTGTTCCGACGCAGGGAATGCTCAGCAAGCGCTGTCCAACCTCATCTTCGTCCAACTTTCGTTTCAACTGGGATTCCAAATCTTTAATCTGCTCAACAAGATAGTGATAATGCTGTTGTAATTTCAGCAATAACTGGCTGAGGTAAAGAGGCAAACTATTATCCTCAAGAATGGTACTCAGTCGGCTAATAACGGCAGCTCCTCGGGGAACGCTAATGCCAAATTCCAGCAGAAAAGCATGCATTTGATTGGTTGTTTTTACCTTATCCTGAACCAGGGATTCACGGACACGATGCAGAGCCCGCATTGCCTGCTGAGATTCCGTTCTGGGCTGCACAAAACGCATAGACGGACGCGATGCAGCTTCACAAATAGCTTCGGCGTCGACAAAGTCGTTTTTATTGCTTTTAACGAACGGGCGGACAAATTGTGGTGATATCAGCTTTGGGGAATGCCCCAACTCTTCCAACTTGCGTGCCATAAAGTGAGAACCGCCACAGGCTTCCATTGCGATGGTTGTAGCGGGGCATGTCGCCAAAAATTCGATCAACTTTGGCCGGGTAAATTTTTTACGGTAAACAGCCTTCCCGCGACGATCCTGGCAATGAATATGGAAAGAGTTTTTACCCAGATCGATACCAATGAGCGCAATGTTTTCCATGATAGTTGTCATTTTCAGAAGACGACTGCACCAATTGACGGGGCGTAACGCCAGATGTGCAGGCGACTCCTGACAACGCAATATCAGAAGTCATCTGCACCAATCTCGACTATGCTCAATACTCGTGTGCACCAAAGCGAGGTGTGAGCATGGCGTCAGACACATCATTGATTGCCGAGCAAGGCGTGGCCACCCTGCCCGATGCGGCTTGGGCGCAGGCCCGGCAACGGGCGGAAATCATCGGGCCGCTGGCAGCGCTTGATGTGGTCGGGCATGAAGCCGCCGATGCCGCTGCTCACGCGCTTGGCCTGTCCAGGCGGCAGGTGTATGTCCTAATCCGCCGTGCCCGGCAAGGTGCTGGGCTTGTGACGGACCTGGCTCGCAGCCGATCCGGCGGCGGAAAAGGCAAGGGACGCTTGCCGGAATCAGTTGAGCGCATCATCCGCGAGTTGCTGCAAAAGCGCTTCCTGACCAAGCAGAAGCGTAGCCTGGCAGCGTTCCACCGCGAGGTCGCGCAGGCTTGCAAAGCGCAAAAGCTGCGGGCGCCGGCGCGCAACACCGTGGCTCTGCGGATCGC
This sequence comes from Enterobacter cloacae complex sp. 309I3, assembly GCF_050031595.1. Taxonomy (NCBI): domain Bacteria; kingdom Pseudomonadati; phylum Pseudomonadota; class Gammaproteobacteria; order Enterobacterales; family Enterobacteriaceae; genus Enterobacter; species Enterobacter cloacae complex sp. 309I3. The sequence continues at coordinate 34,103 of NZ_JBLGWI010000002.1, forward strand.
CGGCCTCGATCCGCTCAAGGCCACTCGCCGCCGGGAAGGTCAGGATGCGTCCCGCAGCCTGCAAGGTGTCGGTGGTGAGCCTCCCGCCGTGACCGCGCCACTGGAACAAGTGCAGATTGATCACACGGTCATCGACCTGATCGTGGTGGACGAGCGCGACCGGCAACCGATTGGCCGTCCGTATCTGACCATCGCCATCGACGTGTTTACCCGCTGCGTGCTCGGCATGGTCGTCACGCTGGAAGCGCCGTCATCTGTTTCGGTCGGCCTGTGCCTTGTGCATGTCGCCTGCGACAAGCGTCCCTGGCTGGAGGGTCTGAACATAGAAATGGAGTGGCCGATGAGCGGCAAGCCCAGGCTGCTCTACCTGGACAACGCGGCCGAGTTCAAGAGCGAAGCGCTACGCCGAGGCTGCGAGCAGCATGGCATCCGGCTTGACTATCGCCCGCTCGGGCAGCCGCACTACGGCGGCATCGTGGAACGGATCATCGGCACGGCGATGCAGATGATCCACGACGAATTGCCAGGGACGACCTTCTCCAACCCTGACCAGCGCGGCGACTACGATTCCGAAAACAAGGCCGCCCTGACGCTGCGTGAGCTGGAGCGCTGGCTCACATTGGCGGTCGGCACCTACCACGGCTCCGTGCACAACGGCCTGCTCCAGCCGCCGGCAGCGCGCTGGGCCGAAGCTATCGCGCGGACCGGCGTGCCAACCGTCATCACTCGCACCACGGCTTTTCTGGTCGATTTTCTGCCCATCATCCGCCGCACGCTGACCCGCACCGGCTTCGTCATCGACCACATCCATTACTACGCCGATGCGCTCAAGCCGTGGATAGCTCGGCGCGACCGCTTGCCTGCGTTCCTGATCCGGCGCGACCCGCGCGACATCAGCCGCATTTGGGTGCTGGAGCCGGAGGGGCAGCACTATCTGGAAATTCCATACCGCACCTTGTCGCACCCGGCTGTCACCCTCTGGGAACAACGACAGGCGCTGGCGAAATTGCGGCAGCAAGGGCGCGAACAGGTGGATGAGTCGGCGCTGTTTCGCATGATCGGCCAGATGCGCGAAATCGTGTCCACCGCGCAGAAAGCTACGCGCAAGGCGCGGCGCGACGCGGATCGACGCCAGCATCTCAAGGCAACGGCAGTTCTTTTCAAAACCACGCCACCACCGGACGCGGACATGGCTGACCCGCAGGCAGACAACCAGCCACCTGCCAAACCGTTCGACCAGATTGAGGAGTGGTAGCCGTGGAAGAATATCCCATCATCGACTTGTCCCACCTGATGCCGGTGGCCCAGGGCTTGGCCCGTCTTCCGGCGGACGAACGCATCCATCGCCTTCGCGCTGACCGCTGGATCGGCTATCCGCGAGCAGTCGAGGCGCTGAATCGGCTGGAAGCCCTGTATGCGTGGCCGAACAAACAACGCATGCCCAACCTGCTGTTGGTCGGTCCAACCAACAACGGCAAGTCGATGATCGTCGAGAAATTCCGCCGCACCCACCCGGCCAGCTCCGACGCCGACCAGGAGCACATTCCGGTACTGGTCGTGCAGATGCCATCCGAACCGTCGGTAATCCGCTTCTACGTCGCGCTACTTGCCGCGATGGGCGCGCCATTGCGCCCGCGCCCACGGCTGCCGGAAATGGAGCAATTGGCGCTGGCACTGCTACGCAAGGTCGGCGTGCGCATGCTGGTGATCGACGAATTGCACAACGTCCTGGCCGGCAACAGCGTCAACCGCCGGGAATTCCTCAACCTGCTGCGTTTCCTCGGCAACGAGCTGCGCATCCCGCTGGTCGGGGTCGGCACACGCGATGCCTACTTGGCGATCCGCTCGGACGACCAGTTGGAAAACCGCTTCGAGCCGATGATGCTGCCGGTGTGGGAGGCCAACGACGATTGCTGCTCACTGCTGGCCAGCTTCGCGGCTTCGCTCCCGCTGCGGCGACCCTCGTCGATTGCCACGCTGGATATGGCCCGCTACCTGCTCACGCGCAGCGAGGGCACCATCGGCGAGCTGGCGCACCTGTTGATGGCGGCGGCCGTCGCTGCCGTGGAGAGCGGTGAGGAAGCGATCAACCATCGCACGCTCAGCATGGCCGATTACACCGGTCCCAGCGAGCGGCGGCGGCAATTCGAGCGGGAACTGATGTGAAGCCAGCGCCACACTGGCCACTGCATCCGGCTCCCAGGGAAGGCGAAGCCTTGTCTTCGTGGCTCAACCGCGTGGCCCTTTGCTATCACATGGAGGTGTCCGAGCTGCTGGAGCACGATCTTGGTCACGGCCAGGTTGATGACCTGGACACCGCGCCACCACTGGCGCTGCTGGCGATGCTCTCCCAGCGGAGCGGCATCGAGCCGGACCGGCTGCGTTGCATGAGTTTCGCCGGCTGGGTGCCTTGGCTACTGGACAGCCTTGATGATCAGATTCCAGATGCATTGGAAACCTATGCGTTCCAGCTCTCGGTGCTGCTGCCGAAACTCCGCCGTAGGACGCGATCCATCACGAGCTGGCGTGCCTGGCTGCCCAGCCAGCCGATACATCGCGCCTGCCCGCTCTGTCTGAACGATCCGGAGAACCAAGCCGTACTGCTCGCGTGGAAGCTGCCCCTGATGCTGAGCTGCCCACTGCATGGCTGCTGGCTGGAATCCTATTGGGGCGTGCCAGGGCGGTTTCTCGGCTGGGAGAACGCCGACGCCGAACCGCGCACTGCCAGCGACGCGATTGCGGCGATGGACCAGCGTACCTGGCAGGCACTGACGACCGGCCACGTGGAGTTGCCGCGCCGACGCATCCACGCCGGATTGTGGTTTAGGCTGCTACGCACGCTGCTCGATGAGCTGAACACCCCGCTTTCGACGTGCGGCACCTACGCGGGGTATCTCCGCCAAATCTGGGAATGCTGCGGGCATCCGCTGCGTGCTGGGCAAAGTCTGTGGCGACCGTATGAAACCCTGAACCCGGCAGTACGGTTGCAGATGCTGGAGGCGGCGGCAACGGCAATCAGCTTGATTGAGGTGAGGGATATAAGCCCGCCAGGCGAGCACGCAAAGCTATTCTGGTCCGAGCCCCAAACCGGGTTCACCAGTGGCCTGCCGGCGAAAGCGCCGAAGCCCGAACCCGTCGATCACTGGCAGCGTGCAATCCAGGCCATTGATGAGGCCATCATTGAAGCACGACACAACCCCGAGACGGCACGCTCGCTGTTCGCGTTGGCTTCCTATGGTCGGCGCGACCCCGCTTCCTTGGAACAGTTGCGCGCCACCTTCGCGAAGGAAGGCATCCCCCCGGAATTTCTGTCACATTATGAGCCTAGCCTACCCTTTGCATGCCTTAGACAGAATGACGGGTTAAGTGACAAATTTTGACGTGCAGAGCTTCCCGATGCAAACTGTCACATAATCGAACGTATATGTGACAGGTACAAGATGCTGATTGGCTACATGCGAGTATCGAAGGCGGATGGCTCCCAGGCGACGGACTTGCAGCGCGATGCGCTGGTCGCGGCCGGTGTTGATCCGGCGCATCTCTATGAAGACCAAGCGTCCGGAAAACGCGAGGATCGTCCCGGTCTGGCGAGCTGTCTGAAGGCACTACGGCCAGGCGACACGTTGGTCGTTTGGAAACTGGATCGGCTCGGGCGCGACCTGCGCCATCTGATCAATACCGTCCATGACCTGACCGGACGCGGCATCGGCCTCAAGGTGCTGACCGGGCACGGCGCGGCCATTGACACCACGACCGCCGCCGGCAAGCTGGTCTTCGGTATCTTCGCCGCGCTGGCCGAGTTCGAGCGCGAGTTGATCGCCGAGCGCACCGTGGCGGGCCTGGCCTCAGCACGGGCACGCGGCCGGAAAGGCGGCCGGCCGTTCAAGATGACCGCCGCCAAGCTGCGGCTGGCGATGGCGGCAATGGGGCAGTCAGAGACCAAGGTCGGCGACCTGTGCCAGGAACTTGGCATCACGCGGCAGACCCTGTATCGGCATATTTCACCCAAGGGCGAGCTACGTCCAGATGGCGAGAAGCTACTCAGCCGAATTTGATGCCGACATGAGGCGACGTAGCGAAAGCGTGGTTTGTCTCAATTTGACGGCGGCGAACCGCAAGCGTTCGGTTCGCCGCTCGTTTCGGTCGCAGTGCTGGCCCGCGCCTGGAAACGTTGATAACACTCCAGCCCGCAGAAGTGCTCGACGTACTCCGCGCCTTCCGGTGTGAAGGCGGCATCGAGCGGAATTTCCTTGCAGCACACGCAGCAACTGGTGGCGGTCGGATCATTTGCATTCATGGTGGCACCCCTCCATTGACTGACGAAGACGGCGAATGCCGCCGCCGGCATCGGCTTTGCGAACAGAAAGCCTTGCCCGCGCTCGAACGCTTGGGCCCTCCGCCGTAGTCCATCCATCCGGCCGGGAAGCGCTCATGATCTTTCCCTGAATGCCCGCAACGCCCGCGCCAGTGACAGAAGAAACAGGCCGGTCAAACCGAGCGCCGTGATGACCCAATACTCGACAAGGAATGCACCGGCGGTTGTGCCGGCCAGCACGGCAGCGAGGATGGACAGGTGGCAGGGGCAAGTCAGCACGGCCAGCGTGCCCCACAGGTAGCCGGTGAACGGTTTGTGCGTCTCGGCCGGCATGCGCTCGGGGCTGTTCATGGCAAACTCTCCGCATGCTGTGCCGGCGCGGTCGGCATGGCGGCCAACTGCACTTCCAGATTGGCCAACGCTTCGCGCCGGCGTTCGACGAACTGACGCAGCACAGCAAGCTGCGCGGCAGTTTCATCGCAGTTCGCCGCATCCAGCGCCCGGCACAGCCGCGCCAATGCGCCGAGGCCGATGCCCGCCTCGAAGGCGGCCCACACGAAGCACAGTCGCTGCAAGGCGGCGTCATCGAACAGGCCGTAGCCACCCGTGGTGCAGGCGACTGGCCGCAGCAATCCGCGCAGCAGGTAGTCGCGCACGATATGCACGCTCACCCCGGCATCAAGGGCCAGCCGGGACACCGTGTAGGCGTTCATCGAACACCTCCTTTTGGTCGGTTCACGGCAATGCATATACCGTTTCGCCGAGTTCAATCCGCGCGCTGCGAATCCGATGCCGGTGCCGTAGAACATTGGGTCGATATCCGATCACGGTGTCCTAGATGACATGGTCTGCAACAGATGTCGATTAAACTCCTGGCCCAAGCCGAAAGCCTCGTGGACACTGACGATCGCCAATCCTTCCAATCCTTGATGCTTGGAGGCCCAGTCTTCCGCCGTCGGGACAGATGCAAAGAAATGTACATGGCAACAGAAGGACTGACGAACGTCGGCTGCTTCCTGCGGCAATACCAAGGACACCGCCATGCCGGCAGGTTCGACAGCCTGTATCTCGCTGGGTGAAACCGTGAGTGAAACGGGTGCTCCGGTTGCAGCGCAATGCGATGAGACGCGAGCTGTACGGCCGATCAGCGCCGGAAATATCAAGGTGTCCAGCGCGCACCAGGCATACAGACGGCGGTCGTCAATTTCAAAGACATACGAAGTCTCGCGCAAGGTGAGGCCGTAGCCGATGATGTTCCCATCTTTGTCATATTCGGTACTGGTGGCCTGTTCGAGTACGGCGGCCACTCGCTCAGCGGGCCAGTCGAGAATCCCGGCAAGTGTCGTTCGTGAAACCGGACGCCCCTTGGCGAGTTCCCGCAGTAGCGGGACCAAGAGATCCGCAGTACCATTGGTACGATTGACCGAAGTGAGACGTTCTAAAATATATGGGGCGAGCTTCATGGTTCCATCTCCTTTCATCCTGCGCAGCAGGACAATTGTTTGACATCCTTGGTGAAGGTCTGCGCCGCGAGCTTCAGCCCCTCGACCATCGTCAGGTAGGGGAACAACTGGTCAGCCAGTTCCTGTACGGTCATGCGGTTACGGATCGCGAGCACCGCCGTCTGGATCAGCTCGCCCGCTTCCGGGGCCACTGCCTGTACCCCAATGAGTCGTCCGCTACCTTCCTCGGCTTGTCCTTTCGAATTTGAATTGGATAGCGTAACCTTACTTCCGTACTCATGTACGGAGTCAAGCGGTATGGAAAATAATTTGGAGAACCTGACCATTGGCGTTTTTGCCAAGGCAGCCGGCGTCAACGTGGAGACCATCCGGTTCTATCAGCGCAAGGGCTTGTTGCCCGAGCCGGACAAGCCCTATGGCAGCATTCGCCGCTATGGCGCGGCGGACGTGACACGGGTGCGATTCGTGAAATCGGCCCAGCGGTTGGGCTTCAGCCTGGATGAAATCGCCGAGTTGCTGCGGCTCGACGATGGCACCCACTGCGAGGAGGCCAGCAGCCTGGCCGAGCACAAGCTCCAAGACGTGCGCGAGAAGATGGCCGATTTGGCGCGCATGGAGGCTGTGCTGTCTGACCTGGTGTGCGCCTGCCATTCGCGGCAGGGGAATGTTTCGTGTCCGCTGATTGCGTCGTTGCAAGGTGGAACGAGCTTGGCAGGGGCTTCCACAGCTTAGCGTGCTTTATTTAATGAGATGGTCACTCCCTCCTTCCCAGTACTATGCTGAGGACAGGCTTTCATTCGGAGAACCATCATGGAAAACATTGCGCTTATTGGTATCGATCTGGGTAAGAACTCTTTCCATATTCATTGTCAGGATCATCGTGGGAAGGCCGTTTACCGTAAAAAATTCACCCGACCAAAGCTAATCGAATTTCTGGCGACATGCCCAGCAACAACCATCGCGATGGAAGCCTGTGGCGGTTCTCACTTTATGGCACGCAAGCTGGCAGAGTTAGGGCATTTTCCAAAGCTGATATCACCGCAATTTGTCCGCCCATTCGTTAAAAGCAACAAAAATGACTTCGTTGATGCTGAAGCTATCTGTGAAGCAGCATCACGTCCATCTATGCGTTTCGTGCAGCCCAGAACCGAATCTCAGCAGGCAATGCGAGCTCTGCATCGTGTCCGTGAATCCCTGGTTCAGGATAAGGTGAAAACAACTAATCAGATGCATGCTTTTCTGCTGGAATTTGGTATCAGCGTTCCGCGAGGTGCTGCCGTTATTAGTCGACTGAGTACCCTTCTTGAGGACAGTAGTTTGCCTCTTTATCTCAGCCAGTTACTGCTGAAATTACAACAGCATTATCACTATCTTGTTGAGCAGATTAAAGATCTGGAATCTCAGTTGAAACGAAAGTTGGACGAAGATGAGGTTGGACAGCGCTTGCTGAGTATTCCCTGCGTTGGAACGCTGACTGCCAGTACTATTTCAACTGAGATTGGCGACGGGAAGCAGTACGCCAGCAGCCGTGACTTTGCGGCGGCAACAGGGCTGGTACCCCGACAGTACAGCACGGGAGGTCGGACGACATTGTTAGGGATTAGCAAGCGGGGCAACAAAAAGATCCGAACTTTGTTGGTTCAGTGTGCCAGGGTATTCATACAAAAACTGGAACACCAGTCTGGCAAGTTGGCCGACTGGGTCAGGGAGTTGTTGTGTCGGAAAAGCAACTTTGTCGTCACCTGTGCTCTGGCAAACAAGCTGGCCAGAATAGCCTGGGCACTGACGGCGCGACAGCAAACTTACGAAGCATAAAGGCAGAAATACACCAGTTTAAACAATCATTCATCTGGTTTTGCGAATACTGATATTGATGATACAAACGGCCCACCGGCCTGTTGAGGAACCTGTAAAACGGAAAGGCTCGCTGAAGCCGTATATTTTCTGGAGGTTCATCAGGCGCGGAACTCATCGAGGCGCGGGAATAAAATCCCATTCAGACGCCGGATAGATTCAAGCAAGCCAACTTATCGTCAAAATCGGTGTTGCAAAAACGGGAGTGACCATAGATTCCGTTTTCTGAGACGACCACAGATCAGAAAAGACTGTGCAGCCGACTCTTGATATTCCGTGCAGTCACCTTCTGAAAATGACAGGCGCGGCACGGGAATCAAGGCATTGCGATTCTCGAAAATAGTTCTTGAAATTCTATTCTTGATTGCATATCATCTCAACGAGTTTCGATAAGAAAGGATGCGCATGCGACCGTCTGTTGTGCTTGACATGAAGCGAAGCGCAGTGCGTGAAGCGGTAGGCCGCTTTCGCGCCGCGAACCCGCGCGTCTTCGGCTCGGTGCTGCATGGCACCGACCGGGATGGCAGCGACCTCGACCTGTTGGTCGATGCGCTGCCCGGTGCCACGTTGTTGGACTTGGGCGATTTGGAAGAAGAACTGAAATCGCTGCTCGGCGTTGACGTCGATCTGCTGACTCCCGGCGACCTGCCGCCGAAGTTCCGGGCCAAGGTGCTCGCGGAGGCGCAACCGATATGAGCGAGAACCGCCTGCCCGATTACCTCGACCACATTCAGCAGGCCGCAACCGATGCGCGCAGCTTCGTGGAAGGGATGGCCAAGGACGACTTCTTGGCCGACAAGCGCACCCAGCAGGCCGTCATCATGAGCCTGATCGTCATCGGCGAGGCGGCCACAAAGGTGATGGATGGCTACGTCGAGTTCACCCAGGCGCATGCCGACGTGCCGTGGCGCAGCATGCGCAATATGCGTAATCGCATGGCTCACGGCTATTTCGACATCAACCTCGATGTGGTGTGGGAGACGGTACAGGAATGGCTGCCGGCGTTGCTCCAGCAATTGCCCGCCGTGCGTCAGGATGCCGACGATGAAGACCGTAACGACAACTGTGAAAGAGGGATCTCCGATGACTGTTGAATCGAGAATATTTTCTGTAGCCGAGTATGTTCAGCCGTCCGAAGGCGAGCCTATTCGTTCCGTTGTGCTTGAAACCCGAGACTCAATTATCGTGGTTTGGCATGTCCATCCCGGGCAGGAAATTGCGGCTCACATTCATCCTCACGGCCAAGACACGTGGACTGTTTTGTCGGGAATGGCTGATTACTTTCAGGGCAATGGGATTGTTCGTGCCCTCAGGGAAGGTGAGATAGCCGTGGCAAGACCGGGCCAAGTGCACGGGGCGCGAAATACAGGTACCGAGCCATTTGTGTTAGTCTCGGTTGTGGCATCAGCCAATGCCGGTTTCGTATTGGCTGAGCGATAGAGCCCAATCTCTGGAGTTGGTCCAATGAGCGGTCGGGGAGATAGGTAACAGACATGCAGCGGACACGGCTGCTAAACCAGGTCGCAAACCTCCTTGCGTCGCAGCGTGCCGCAAGCGACGCGATCAATCGAATGGGGTCGGCATGAGACTGAACACCATCCAGTTCCCGACCGCGTAGCCGCCTGTCCTGCCGATCAGGTCTTGACCATCGACGCCTGGGATCAGTCCTGAATGTTCTTGGAGACCACTACGTTATGAGCCGCAGCCGCCGCAAAACACCCATCGTCGGGCACACGACCTGCGGCAGCGAGCGCGAGGACAAGAAGCTCTGGCATCAGCGCTGGCGCACCCGTGAGCGCACGGCGCTGACCAGCGCGTCGCCCGAAGCCCTGAGCGCCCATCTGCCCCTGCTGGAAAACCAGGCCAGCAGCGTCTGGTCGATGGGCAAGGATGGCCGCTCCTACTGGCCCGTCAAGCGCCAGGCCGCCACGGCGGATCGCATCGCCAATCACAAGGGACGCAACCCGCAAGAACGCGCCTCCCTGAAAAAGCGCCTGCTGCGCAAGTGGATGAGCAAATGAAGCTCTCCTTCCATCAGCACATTGCGCTGTTCTGGATGATCGGTGCTCCGGGCGTCTTCGCGCCCGTGATCGAGAACGCCAAGCGGCCCGATGCCGGCGCCGTCATGGCGTGGGGTGTCGCGATCGTGGCGGTGATGATCCTCTTCACCCCTTTGCTGCTGCGCTGTCCACCATTCCGGCGCTGGTATGGCCGGACGGATGCGCTGTCGGAGCGGCAGCGCCAGGCGCTTGCCGAGCGCGGCCTGCGCCGCTACTACCAGACCGCTTTCGATGACGGCTACGTGCCCCGCGTGATGCCCTACGTGTGGCGCATCATCTGGACGGTCGGCGGGTTGATGGCTGTGACCGCCGTACTGCCTACCAACACCGGACGGCCAGCCTTCGATGCCTTGGTGGTCTTCTCGACCTGGTATCCGATAGGCGTGATGCTGCTGGTTTTCGCGTCGAGGCCCCTTGGCCGGTTGATTCGCCAAAGAGCACAGGAGCGGCGGAAATGAGCACGTCAACCATCGAGGCGCTGGCCAGCGCCTGGGCAAGGATTGCCGAGGAAGCGGAATTCCCCGCTGACTACGAGGGGACTGCCACACCACAAGCGCATCGGGCTAGCGAAGCTATTCAGGAGCAGATTCGGGAGCGCATCGTCGCCACCAACGACATGCGGCTGTTCAGCCTGCTGCACCTGCTGAGTCAGGCGTCGCTGCGCATGGAGCAAGCGCTGTGGCCGGAGGATTACGAGCGGATGACGCGCGAGGTTGAGGAAGCCCTGCGGCAAGCCACCGACGCCAACGCCAGATCGTACACCCACGAAGAAGTGATGCAGGCGATGCAGGAACGCATCGACCGGGCGCGAGACAAGCCATGTTGATTGGCTATGCGCGCGTCTCGACGCAGGATCAGAACCTGGAGCTGCAACGCGAAGCCTTGAGCAAGGCCGGATGTAAAAAGGTCTTCGAGGACAAGGTGAGTGGCACGCGGGCAGACCGGCCTGGCTTGGCCAAGACGCTCGAAATGCTGCGCGAAGGCGATACTTTGGTCGTCTGGAAGCTCGACCGGCTGGGCCGGTCGGTCAAGCAACTGGTCGATCTGGTCGGCGATCTGCACAAGCACGGTGTCCAGTTCAGGAGCCTCACCGACTCCATCGACACCGGCACACCATCCGGGCGGTTCTTCTTCCACGTCATGGCGAGCCTTGCCGAAATGGAGCGCGAGCTGACCGTCGAGCGCACCCGCGCCGGGCTGGAAGTCGCCAAGCAGCTCGGCCGCAAAGGCGGCCGCAAGCCGAAGATGACCGACAGCAAGATCGAGTCGGCCAAGAAGCTGCTGGCCAGCGGGGTGCCGCCCAAGGACGTGGCCAAGAACCTCGGCGTGTCCATTCCGACGCTGTACCGCTGGGTGCCAGCCTCCACGCACGCTTAGCGTGCTTTATTTAATGAGATGGTCACTCCCTCCTTCCCGGTACTATGCTGAGGACAGGCTTTCATTCGGAGAACTATCATGGAAAACATTGCGCTCATTGGTATCGATCTGGGTAAAAACTCTTTCCATATTCATTGCCAGGATCGTCGCGGGAAGGCTGTTTACCGTAAAAAATTTACCCGGCCAAAGTTGATCGAATTTTTGGCGACATGCCCCGCTACAACCATCGCAATGGAAGCCTGTGGCGGTTCTCACTTTATGGCACGCAAGTTGGAAGAGTTGGGGCATTCCCCAAAGCTGATATCACCACAATTTGTCCGCCCGTTCGTTAAAAGCAATAAAAACGACTTTGTCGACGCCGAAGCTATTTGTGAAGCTGCATCGCGTCCGTCTATGCGTTTTGTGCAGCCCAGAACGGAATCTCAGCAGGCAATGCGGGCTCTGCATCGTGTCCGTGAATCCCTGGTTCAGGATAAGGTAAAAACAACCAATCAAATGCATGCTTTTCTGCTGGAATTTGGCATTAGCGTTCCCCGAGGAGCTGCCGTTATTAGCCGACTGAGTACCATTCTTGAGGATAATAGTTTGCCTCTTTACCTCAGCCAGTTATTGCTGAAATTACAACAGCATTATCACTATCTTGTTGAGCAGATTAAAGATTTGGAATCCCAGTTGAAACGAAAGTTGGACGAAGATGAGGTTGGACAGCGCTTGCTGAGCATTCCCTGCGTCGGAACACTGACAGCGAGTACTATTTCAACTGAGATTGGCGACGGGAAGCAGTACGCCAGCAGCCGTGACTTTGCGGCGGCAACAGGGCTTGTACCTCGGCAGTACAGCACGGGAGGTAGGACGACATTGCTGGGAATTAGTAAGCGAGGTAATAAAAAGATCCGAACTTTGTTGGTTCAATGTGCCAGGGTATTCATACAAAAACTGGAACACCAGTCTGGCAAATTGGCCGATTGGGTCAGGGATTTACTGTGCCGGAAAAGCAACTTTGTCGTCACTTGTGCTCTGGCAAACAAGCTGGCCAGAATAGCCTGGGCCCTAACGGCACGACAGCAAACTTATGTAGCATAACGGCAGAAATACACCGGTTTAAAGAATTACTGATCTGGTTTTGCGAATACTGATATTGATGATACTAACGGCCCACCGGCCTGTTGAGGAACCTGTAAAACGGAAAGGCTCATTGAAGCCGTATATTTTCTGGAGGTTCATCAGGCGCGGAACTCATCAAGGCGCGGGAATAAAATCCCATTCAGACGCCGGATAGATTCAAGCAAGCCAACTTGTCGTCAAAATCGGTGTTGCAAAAACGGGAGTGACCATAGATTCCGTTTTCTGAGACGACCCCGATCAGTATTACGTTATCCCACTCCAGCCCCTTGGAACCATGCAGTGTGGAAAGGATGAAGGGATCGCAGTCAGTAGCAGCCTCGCCTGGATTCAAGATAAGGTTTAAAAACGTGCGGGAATCGATCTTACTGGAGTCAAGTAGCTCCCCGATCCTCACGACCCCTCGTTGCTGGTCGTTCGATCCAGTGCGAGTTACACCCTCAGAGCCAACACTATCAATGAAACCCTCCATACTCAGGCGTCGTAACACATCGATAGCAGGCGTTTCCTCTCCGTCTTTCTGGCAGATAGTGGCGAGCCTGCCCAGCCGATCTTTTTGGTATTGTGCGCCCTCGAATAACTGACCTAGAGCAGACCATAGGTCGGCGTGCGGAGCCATCAATCCACTGAGCGCCGCTTTGAATTGCCCTTTCTGCCATCTAAAACCAGCCTCCTTCAGAAAGCCGTAAACAATCGCTTGTTTGTTGGGATGGTTTTCCAGTAGCCGCAGATCGCCGTACACAGACAGCAAGACGCCAACTACCAGTATCCCGATTTCGGTGCGGGTGTGTAATGCGCTTGAACCATTGAGGTAGCGATAAGGTAGCCCACACAGGCGTAAAGCAATTTCCGCCTCAGCAAGGTTCGCCTTAGTGCGGGACAATATGGCTTGTGTTCCACTGCTCACCGAGAGGTTTGATAGCACCTTGGATAGGCAGTTATCAAAGTGCAATCTGACCTCTGTTTTGGGGGTGCTAGGATGACTGACACAAAGCTTGGTCAGCTTTGTAGAGTTGCGCCGAATTACCGAGTTAGCCATCAAGGAAAGCTCATGGCCAAATCTGAACGTGCATGACAGTTGAAACACCTTCGTATTCGGGTAGTGCCTTTCAAACAGTCCGCCGATAAAGTCTGGTCGAGCACCACGCCACTCATAAATACACTGGTTAACATCACCAACAGCCATAACCGACGTATCCGACTTAGATAGCAAGCGGGTCATGTCATGCTGTATCAGGTTAACGTCCTGATATTCATCAACAATGATGTGCTTGAAGTGGGCACCAAGGCTGCTGTCATTACGCAACAGTGCGACAGCCTCAATCAAACAGTCATCAAAGGTTCGCAGACTGTTTTCCTCCAGCAGCTCACAATAGCGGCCATAGGCGTGAATAAACTCCCGTTTGATGTTGCTGAACGTTGGATCATTGGCAGCATCAACAGGAGTTACGGCCGCCGCCCGGCAGCGAGCAATAAACAGCTCGAAGTTTTCAATTTCATTGGGGTCAATATAATTCGCCTCATGGTCAAAGCCATAGCGGTAGGCTTGCTTTACCAGTTGCTCATAGCGGTAGTCGCTTGGAGTAATGAGGTCTTTCTTCTTGATTATCTGTTGGCGTTCTCCGTAACCAACAATCTTTAAGGCCAAGCTGTGGAACGTGCGGATTTCTGGAATCACGCTCGACATCAGTGCCGTCTTCAAGTTCTCCGTGAAGCTCACCTGCGCCGACTTGTTGTACATCAGGATCAGAATGGAGCGAGGATCAGTTCCCGTCTTGACCAGCCGCTCAACGCGCTTTACAAGTGTGGTTGTTTTCCCGCTACCAGGTACGGCTTTTACCAACGCATGTCCGGTGTCATGGCTGACAATACTTTTCTGCTCCCAAGTCAGTCTTTTGGTCATGCCTTAACCTTGTAATTGGCGCACTGACGGGCCTCGGTGTAGGGAACGATCTTTGCCTTACTGTGACATTGCAGATAGCCATCCTCCCATCGGCCTGCTTGCTCGCACATAATGCAGTTGGGAAATAGTGAATGAGGATCGGCGTGACGGATAAAAGCTCGTAAGTTATCAGCCAGCTCAGCGGCCCCTAACGATCTAGGCCATGTGTTCACGTCAGAATTGATTGTTAAATCCACTTCAGCGAGCGGCATCGTTTGTTCGTTGAGTCGGCCGGAACCACTTAAACTCCAGACAGACATATCCACGTTACCTACTGAGCAGACGCCGCTACAGGTGTCCACAGATTGAAACGGGGGAAGCCAGTTGAATACTCTCAGGATCTTCTCCTTGATCGAGTAGGCCCCGGTAAGCAACATCTGAATATCAGAGGCAGATTGGACCTTAAACTCAAGAATCGGGATACCGGCTTCGATCTTGTCTTGAGAGCAGGGGTGTGTGACACAAATCTCTACGTAGCAACGCCTTTCGCCAGTCGTATCATACAACATCACGTCTGGTCGCAGCCCTGTGACCTTATCGTGTTTTTCCAGCTCTGCCTGATCGAAAAATTGAGTCAAGTTGTAGCGTGCAGGCACGGATTTTACGCACTGACGTGCTTCGTCTCTAACCAAGGCTAAACGAGAACCATTACAGGCAACCCGGCGCTCCAGCTCAAGGCTAATAGGCATTTCACGGCTGAGAGCTTGTTGGTAGCGATAGAAGAATGCTTCTTTGCCGCACTTGTGAAGATAGGTTTCAAGGGCACAGCATTCTTCCGAATGGCGAAAGTGCTTAGCGTTGAACTCGCCCATTACCGGGGTCAGGGGGCTCTTACAACCTGGGCAGGTGTAAGTATGTGAGCGCAGGGCAGCGCCAATGTGCGTGAGGGTGCCCTCGCCGTCTAGCGCGTAAGCGTATTGTATTGAGCTGGATTGAGTTGTCATGACTGCGTATCCTCCCAAAAAAATCCAGCTAAGAACAGACCTTACGGCAGGCAAATGGTAAGTAGTGCTTCTTGAAGCAGTCGAGTGTACAGCGGCTCAGTGAAAAAGCTAATCGCCCGCTCAACAACCTAGTGATACTGGTGCAGATTCGACAATGAGTTAATGCCCGGAGAGCATCTGCAAGACTTCTAGCTGGAAGGCATTCCAACCAGCCCTCGCTTCTGAAAAGCCGTCAGGAAACGGTAAAATCCAACCAAGTGAGCAACTTCACTTGATCAAAGATCTAAGGCTAGAATGATGGAATTCCAACCTTAGTTTGCAAATAGCCTAAACATATAACTTCCTCTGAGGATTTAAAAGAATTCTCAGATGTCTTGAAAGCTACTTTTTAAACTTTCTCATTCTGAGAAGCATATTTAATTTTGCTGCGTCTGCTCGTGCTGCTGCTACAGAAAGGGCTTTATGCAGTGAAACTACCACGACAAACAAACAGAACATCGACCAGAATCCATCCATTTCGTTTACCTAATCGTTGAGGTTTTTATTCGGGATATCTGGCTAAATAGGACTACACAGATACCCAGTTAAACCCCCCGCTTACATAACACTCCGGTTCCTCACCAGACGTTTTATTCTATCGCGGTCTGTGGTTATCAGAAGCTGCATAAACCGGTTATTTAGTCCGTTACGCGAAAATTATTGAGGATCCGGGCTGTTAAACTGTTCTTCCTCTTTCGCTTCCGGAGAAAAGGGGAGGTGTCACCCTGCGGCCGGGTAGTGAAAGGGATTTGACGTAATTCAGGCGAAGGGCGAACAAGACCGCAAAGGACGCCCGGGCGACCGGATACCTGCCGGGTTGTGCGAAGTAAAAACCGGAAGCAGTGATAACACAAACAGGCCCCTACAGCGTAAGGATTGTGATGGACGATAAAGAGCAATTTACGAATCTTGTGGCAAAGCATGCCTCCGGACTCACCGAAGAGCAGCTGGCCGGTTACGATGCCTGTTCCCTGGATGGTGAATGCGTCACGCCTTCATACGAGGTTTTCCGGGGGTATCGTACCCGCCATACCCTGGATGAATTTCTGGAGATGGCCATATCGCTGAATGCCATCCACCCGGATGAATATTTAACGGATATGCTGCTTAAGCCTCATGAGGTGATCGGCGCTCTGGCCGATGAAGGCGACCAGCTGAACAACGCCACCCCGGTTTATTTCTTCCCGGATACCGGCGTCTATGCAGCGGCCGTCAGTGAAACCCGGGTGCTCGATGCCTGGCTTTGCTGGCCATGCTACCCGGCGAACTGGTAACGCGGCCGTTGGAATTGCACCGGCAGGATACGAATTTAACCGACCCCGTGGCGGGAAGGTTATCACAATTGCATGTCCTCATCCCTCAAGCCCCCTGCCAGGCCCTAACGTGCTGTCAGGCTTCGCCTGATTCCCGATCTGCGCCGGTACTTCAGCCGATAACTTTTTGTTTTCTTTTTATTTTCTCCCCATTTCCTCAAAGTTCGCGGGCGGCGTGGACAGGGCACCATTGCCGCATGTGGGGTCTTAATAAGGGCAGGGTGGTCAGGTTTGCTCGATGCCGGGGGTAGGCCCTACCCTTTATGGGATGAGGACATGCAATTCACTAAATTAATCGACAGCACCGGTGGTGACTTATCTGTAACGGGTCAGTTTTGATACGGGGAATGTTTCAGGGTTAAGATCTGGAATCATAAAAATATACGCTCCCGTTCAGGACATACGACTTGAAATGGATAATGCCATTAAAGGAATTCCAGCCTTTCGTCGATAACAGTTTCTGACCATCGCCATAACCATGTCATGGAGGAGACTAACCGTGTTTCAGAGGTGAGCTGGTGCCTGGCAAAACATACAAACTCAAATATCAGGAAGCGAGTTTAGTTGTTTATAACATGCAGCCGTGTAACTGATTAGGTACCGGCA
Organism: Enterobacter cloacae complex sp. 309I3; assembly: GCF_050031595.1. Taxonomy (NCBI): domain Bacteria; kingdom Pseudomonadati; phylum Pseudomonadota; class Gammaproteobacteria; order Enterobacterales; family Enterobacteriaceae; genus Enterobacter; species Enterobacter cloacae complex sp. 309I3. Next base: position 51,138 of record NZ_JBLGWI010000002.1, read on the forward strand.
AAAGGAGGAAATAATGTTTGAAAACTACGTTTGTAAAATCTATGTAAGCAATGATCCTCATTTTAGTAGCCATCTCGAAGCAACTGCGTTTGGTTTCGATAATGGTCAGCAGCAAAAGATTCTCACCGCAGCCCATGTTGTTACCAATGCTCTTGGAAAAATTTATCCCGTCAGCAATACACTTAAACTTTACGTCAAATTTCTTAACCATCAAGGACTGGTGAACGAAGAGCCTGTTCTAGTCGATTTCATTCTCAATGAGGCTAATGACAGGGCAGACTTTAAAGACGGCATTCCGTTTGTTGACAGTGCAGAAATCGTATTACCAGCTGGAATACAACAGCCTGTAAGTAGTTACTTTAAGGTCCTGGCTCCCGCAGCTGGCATGGGTACATTGGGTGTCGGATATCCAATGAATGAGACAACAATTTCGACATTCCCTGGTGAAGTTTCAGGCATTTGGCCTTTAAATTGCTCAAATCATTCTCCCCAACATCTCACAACTCGCTTTGTAATAGCACATTTCAACACCGATGGTTGCTCTGGTGGACCCTATGTCGTCTCCGAGAATGACGAGCATTTTGTCATTGGAAGTCTGGTTGGAATAATGTCTGGAACCTGCCCAGATTCAAATCCACACATGTCTGTTCAGTCCGCTACTGATTTTTAGCAAAGTCAGTTCCAAAATGACGCTGGCACGATAGTTATTTTGGGTCTGCCCGATATGGCGTCTGCCCTTACTAACAGCAACAGCATTGAAACTGACAAACATGAACTCGAAAGTGCCACAATAGTAAGTCATGATTTCTTCATCACTTTTATGGTGCTCTTTTTCACCTATCACACAGCAAGTTATGAATACGAGGCCTGTAATGGACGCTACCGAAACTGAAGAGCTCGAAAAAATTCGCAAGAAGGCAATGGATGAAGTTACAAGTGCTCTTCAGGCGCTTGAAAATAAGTTCCCGGGTATTACTGAGGGCGCAGCAGCTTTGGCGGGGTCAGGCGTAGGCGCAGCGGCTTCCTTCGGTGCTCTCTATACGCTTGGTACAACGGGAGTGTCAGCAGCAGGCATAACCTCCGGGCTCGCTACAGCAGGGTCTATCGTCGGTGGCGGTATGGTTGCAGGCATTGCGGTATTGGCCGCACCTGTAGCTGTGTTAGGGATTGGCGGGTACGCGATAGTGAAACACAAAAAAAATGCGAAACTGACAGCCGCCCTTAGTCAGGCCATCCAAAAGCTCTACGAAGTTCAGGAAAGGTTGATGTCGAATGCGGAATATTTTAAGGCAGAAATTGCTGGCATCAAGGCAACAATCGACATGCTTACTAAGAAAGCTCCAAAAGGTAGCCTGGTCGCGGTGAGGTAAACACATGAGTCAGTCTCCTTATGATGATGAGTTCAGGGCCATCCGTTATATTCAGCTCCGTGGTCAGGATATCGCGAACGCTCACGAGACAATTAACAGTGATATAGAGAGCCTTAAGGCACAGTTGACCGGGCTAATCAGCGGCACTGAACTTGATGAAGCGGAGCATCTGGCGCTTAAAGAACATCATCTGCGAGAAATGACCCCTTCAGATACTGCCATGCATTCTACTGGTCTCAAGACTATATATAGCGAGGCTAACCAGCGTGTATGCGGTGATATTGGACTGGCCACAATACTCTCCACGGATGACTTGGCTGTTGTAGATGCCCGGATCCAGAATCATATTAAAGAATTTAATGATCGCTACGCACTCGACGCCTGGGATTATGCTATTGCCTGCGGATGCGGGCTCATAGCATCCATGCTGGATTTACTTTGCGTCAGAGCCCCGCCAAAACCTACGGTGAGCTTTACGGCAGAAGTGGATGGTATTTTCAATAAACAGGTGCAGAAAGCCTTCAATGCCATTTTGCCGGAGGACCTGAGTACAAAACTCTCAGATTTGTTCCCTATAGGGGCACCAGACAGTTCGATCAGCAGCGATTTAGTGGGTGCGGCCGGTGGCGTTTTGTCTCCCACAAATCACCGCTTAAGAGCTTTGTCACACGATCCCGTACTGGGCATTATTTTCGGTATAAAGGATATGCTGAACGGGACCTGTACGGTGGTTCAGAATGGACAGATCGTGGTTTATCCTTCCAGTAAAGGCGTTACAGACGAAACCAATATTTTCAGGCTCATCGCCAGAATGTTTGGACACCTGGCATCGGATGTTAATGCCCCCTCAGCAAAAGGAAACCGTGGCATGGGGTTACCGGCTCCTTTTATGGGGCTACTTCGTATGCTTGAGGGGATCCCTGTGGGGAGTTCTAACTTCGGCAAACAAATAGAGTACATGTATGTCAACGGGTATGACTTTCGTCAGTTTATCGTGACAAGTATTCCGATGAGCATAATGGAAGTTTTGATGCGGGTTTTCTATGTGGCGAAACAGGTATCGCTGGGAAAAGGAGCTTTTGGGGAGACCTTACTGGATACCATGCCGTTGCGGCTAAATCCACGCTTCCGGATGATGCTTGCCCTGGGTTATGGAACTTCCAGTGCTGTTAACGCAGGTAAAATGTATATCACCGGCAATATTCTCAATGCGAATTACGCCTCCTGGATGGGGTTGGCCTGGAATGGTTTTCACTCACTCAAGTGGTCCCTTTATCAGCGACACTTAAAGCTTTGGGCCGGTATTGAAAAGGCAGAACTGGAACGGCTTCAGAACAATATAGACAGCATCGAGGCATTGACCATCAGAGCAGGAAACTTGCCAGTCAAGTAACATTCACCGGAGCACCTCCGGAACCCCATAGCCCACCAGCTGCTAAAAATGTCTGCCTTTGCTTTTAATACTCTCTCTGCCTCCTCCCCGAGGCAGAGAGTAGCTCGTAGTTATTTATACAGCTCACAACAGGGCCATAAGATACTCCGCTTCTCGTTTACCGATGATCCTGATCTGTCAGCTCTCTTACCGGATGCTGTACGAGCGTAACGGCTTATTATTGATAGTTCTCTCATATCAAACCTCATAAAGATTTATGCTGCCACTTAGTAACAGCCTAAAGGTTGTACTCTCTATTTAACAGCTTTTAGGCTGTTAATTTGATATTACAGCTTTTAGGGTGTATGTTTAGAAAACAGCGTACAAGGTGTATCAGAGGAACTACTGAGGCCAGCTTATGATCAATAATGATTACCCGTTAAACACGCTCAACCAGTTGCGTCCCTTGCTCATTGGTTTTCGCAAGGCGAATGGCCTGACGCAAAAAGACCTGTCCGAAAGGTTAGGGGTCACTCAACAGACATACTCACGTCTGGAAGCCAACCCTGCCAGTGCGAGCATTGAACGGCTATTCAAGGTGTTTTCTATCCTGGGCGTAAAAATCAGCTTCTCCTCGACAACCGCCTCTTCAGAGGGGAAGCAGACGGAAGAAATGCTTAAATCAAACTCACCTGCACGACAGGAGAAATGGTAACGATATGAGCCGGAAACAGCAGCGTCTGGCAATCTGGATGAACGGAATCAAAGTCGGATACTGGGAAAAAAGTAAAGGGGTAGACAGCTTACAATACCTTCCTGACTGGAGTGCAGACGAACAGGGAAGGCCGCTGTCATTGTCCCTTCCTTTTACTCCCGGGAACCAGGTCTGGCGTGGAAATGTGGTACGTGACTATTTTGATAATTTACTCCCGGACAGCGAAGGCATACGCAGACGTCTGGCAATGCGTTACAAGGCCGATAGCCTGGAGCCTTTTGATCTTCTGACGGAGCTGGGAAAAGACTGCGTGGGCGCGATACAGCTGCTTCATGACGGAGATGAACCCACAGATTTATATTCCGTGAAGTATCACCCGCTTACTGAATCAGAAATTGCGGCAACTTTGCGTAATACCACGGAGACATTGCTACCGGGCAGGCCAGAAGATAACGACGACTTACGTTTATCTATTGCCGGTGCTCAGGAGAAAACAGCCCTACTGTGGCATGAAGATCGGTGGTGTATGCCGGAGGGTAATACACCAACGACGCATATATTCAAGCTACCGCTCGGACTTGTGGGGAACATGAAAGCCGACATGCGCTCGTCGGTTGAAAATGAATGGCTCTGCTCGGTACTTCTCGAACAGTACGGGCTCCCCGTGGCAAGAACGCAGATTGCTCACTTTGAAGATCAGAAAGCGCTGGTGGTAGAACGTTTTGACCGAAAATGGTCAGGAAACGGACAATGGATCATTCGTTTACCCCAGGAGGATATGTGTCAGGCCCTGGGCATTTCGCCATTACGAAAATATCAGGCGGACGGCGGGCCAGGTATATCGGAAATTATGGAAGTTCTGAGTAATTCAGACCGTGCTGAGCGTGACAAAGCGCAGTTTTTTATGACGCAGATAGTTTTCTGGATGATGGCCGCAACAGATGGCCACGCTAAAAATTTCAGTATTTCTATTGGGCCACAGGGACGTTATCACCTTACACCACTCTATGATGTGTTGTCGGCATGGCCGGTGATCGGTCATGGGAACAATCAGATATCCTGGCAGAAGTGCAAACTGGCGATGGCCGTACGTGGCAGTAGCAACTATTACCAGATATATCGAATACAACGACGCCACTGGATCAGGCATGGTGAGATAACCGGCCTGAGTAAACAGCAGACAGAGGCGATGATAGAGGAAATCATCGCCAGAACCCCGGGTGTCATTGAACGTGTTAGCGGGCTTCTTCCGGACCAGTTCCCCCAGCAGCTTGCGGAAAGTATTTTTGATGGAATGAGGCAGCAATGCAGGCGCCTGGCTGAGAAATGACAGCCGCAATTTATAGTGTGCATGTTTTCAGAATAGCTGATGTAAGCGTGAGGATTCAGTATGACTGAAGAACAAAAAAGAATAGAGCGGGCTATTGAGTTGGCTTGTCGTTACGGCGGAACCGATGAAATGCATCATCTGCAATGGGTCGTGGATCAGATGGTAAGAGAACTTGCTGGAGAACGTTATGCACAGATTGTAGCAGATGCCACCAGCGGAGAAGATGGGCCTGATACTTACAAATGGAGTGTTGGGATCGCGCCTTAGCATCTGTCAGTCTGGGGATGAAAACGTACTTAACATCCAGCGAATTCCCAGACTTCACATTAAGACTAGAGTAACGGCCGCAATCACGTGAGAGAAAAAAATGGCAATTTTAGCAATCATTGCAGTTATCGCCCTGGGTGGGTACGCCTGCGGGTTTATTAAAGCCCGTGAGCTGAGCGCTTTGCGTAAAGAAATGAAACTATACGTGGATCGCATGGAAGCGGCGGAGCTGGACTTACACGCAATCAGAAGTGTAGCGGAGCACCGGTTGCACGGTGCAGGTAAACAGTTTGCCGACCTTTACAGCCGTATCGACGGTGCAACTGTGACGCTGACACCCGAAGATCAGCTGTTACTGGCAACGATGCCATTTAATATTCAGGATGTAGAAGACATCGTAAACGAGCGCGGTCCAAAGACAATTAGCGGCCGTCCATTCTGGGAAGTTGAGCCAGGCCCGCATGACTATGAATATGGCCCGCAATATCCGTATTTCCCAGACCAGCGCTAGGAAGAGATCAAGATGAGAGAGCCAAGACCCCGCCATACCTTGCAGGTCATTCGAGTGCCTTCTCTGGAGGTTCAGGATCTGGGGCTGACCAGCTTTGATAGCTGGCTTGACGAGAACGGTTATGACAAAACGAATGCCAGAAATAACCGTACCATCTGGGCGAGAGAAGGCGGATGGCATCTGAAACGTTGCAGAAATCTGGAAACTGGCACGGACGATTTCTGGTTTATCGCTTTCGATGGTAAAGGCGGAAAGATATACCCGCTGAAAACCCAAAGAGACTACCGGGCTGCATATCGTAAGCTGGAAGCAGAAGGTTATGCACCTGCGGTCATCGAGCAAATGACCACAGGCGCAGCATATAACCTGGCCTATCCACGTTCCACCCTAAAACAAGCTGAGACGGCCACCAGCGAACCAAAGCGGAAACCTGACGTAGATATCCAGGGTGAGCACTGCGAGCGCGTAGTGACGCAACGTAGTGGCGTGGCACAGGGTAAATTTAAAGCTCTGCTCATCGAGAATTTCGCGGGCCGTTGTGCGGTAACCGGTTGGGTTAATGGCGGTGTCCTGGATGCGGCACACATTGAACATGGAACCCGGTACAATCCGTCTAATGGCATCCTGATGACTCCAACAATGCATGCTCTGTTTGATGCCGATCTTATGGGCATAGATCCGGCCACCCTGACCGTTCATTTTAAGCCAGGCATTGAGCTGGGCGAGCTGTTTGAAGGCCGTAAAATCACACCGCTGGTGTACGATCTGGACTTAGAGCGGCTGGCCGTACGCTGGGCAGGATACCAGGGCCTGGCTCATGAACAATGATGGGTTACAGCCGGGATGTGTGAAAACCCGTCAGTGAAACCTGCATGCGCCATACCTTTAAATTTAAACTCAAGAGCCAGGCTCAAGATAAAACCGAAATGAAAAGGTAAAATCCGGTGCACCAGATCTCTTAGGTTTAATACCTGAGCCGGTATACTGGCAGGCGCAGGCATGTGGGTATTATCCAGTCCATACATCTCCACACAGTGTTAACCGCAACATTTAAAGTTCAATAAGGACGGTTTCAATTTTATGTATAAAACAGCATTAGTGATGATTATCGGGATCCTCGGATGCAGTAAAGCATTTGCAGCCACTGAATTACAGCTCCAGCAAAAACGCGTTATGCAGTTCTGTGCCAACGCCAGTCTTCCATTGTTAGTTGCGGGTACAACGTACGCGAATACGTCTGACAACGGGCGACCAGAAAAAGAAAGATTGGCAATCCTGAAAAATTCAGTTGCAAGCTCGACAGCTTATAAAATGGCATCTCCCGGAGTTCAGATTGCCATGATGAGCGTGGTGGAAGATATTGCCGATCCGAAAGAATTAGCTCTACATCAAAAAGAAGTTAGACGTCTTGGGGCTAGTTATCTTTCCGACAGCGGTGTTTCATGGGCTTCAAAAACTGTTTCACCATTTACAGCCTGGTGTAACTTTAACCGTTTAGAAAGTTAAGGCTGGCAAGGCGGTTCCTGTTCAGGAAAGTTACTTTCCGTGCGGGGACCGTAAGATACAGATAAAGCTTAAGGCCTTTGAATTTCTGGAAAGCATTTGAAAATTTCATTGCGCTTGTCTGATATGAAACAGCCCCTGCATTTCTGCAAAGGCTGAAAGAGTGTGTACGGACTTTGGAAGGAGTGATGATATACGCCTGAGCCATCCCATCACCGCAGACAGGGTAATTAACCCTGACTAAAGCTTTCACCTATTCCGTCGCTCGCAAGCGGCTTTCGCACACTAACGAAGGTATGGCCTTTCGTCGGTGTTAAATTTTTCAAACTTTGCTTACTTTGTCAAGGAAGGTGACCGCAGTAGTAGGCACAACTACTTTAATCTGTATGAATAATAAGGTAGAACCGGCCAGTGAATGAATGCTTTCCCTGAAATCAGGCGGACAACCTTCAGGAATATTGATAGCAAGACTGAATCTCTCGCTGCGGCGATAAACATTTCGCCATAACCCTGAACGAGAGTGGTTCATCCATCATATACAGGAGCGTTACATGCGCAAATTTAAGTACATAATCTGTCACCAGTGCGAAGGCCACGGGACCATGGAAAACCCGGCCTTTGAAAATGGATTCACCCAATCAGAAATGGCTGAGTGGGAGCCAGAAATGCGTGAAAAGTATTTTGCCGGAGCATTTGATGTTCGCTGTGACGTTTGTGCCGGTGACGGTAAGCTCAGCGTACCAAACGTAGCGGCTATGTCTTTTTCAGAACGACGGGTTCTGGCAGCACGGCGGCGTGATGAGCGTCTTCAGGCTGCTGATGAACGGCTGTCCCGCCAGGAACGAGCAATGGGGTACTGAGGTGTTACAGCAAAGATGAAAATGACGAAGCCAAAACCGGTAAGCCGGATGAAAAGACCGTTTATTAGTGAGCTTGCAGAGCTGGGTTTATCGGGTGAAATTCTTTCAATTCGAACTGACGGCATGCAGGGGACGCTCATACCCGATCTTACCGCAGGGGTGAGTGAAGCAGGCCGTGTGAAAACCGGCAACTGGGTAATCTCTGACAAGAGAACCTTCGACCATGTCGTTCTGTGTGTTGAAAGACAAGATGAGAACCATGATGTGTACGTAGGTAAATTCATCCAGTTACATGTAGCCGCTAATAAGAGCCTTAAGATCGTCGAAATGGGCGATGTGAAACTGGTGGCCATAACCAGCTCGATTCCTACCACTTTTAATGGTGGGATAAAGAGATACAAAGGGGTTACGTATGTGTCACTTTCCCAAACAGCTCAAACCACTATCGACTTCCCGAAGCGTATCTACAAAGAGGGCCAGGAATGTACTTCTGTCACCAGTCCTGACCAAGGTCCTTTCGCCCGGGATGTTAGGTTGAATTGCTACGGGCGATGTGTTGTCACCGGCGTAAGGTCCCCCTGGCGTACTGAGGCCGCGCACTTAACGCCACGTCATGAAGAAGGCATTCCCGACGTAACGAACGGAATTTTACTTCGCCGTGATATCCATACACTGTTCGACAATGACCATTGCGCCATAAACCCTGACACTATGAAAATTTACTTCAGCCGGGAGGCCCGGGAGTTGGATGATGATCTCCTGAAATGGCATGGGAATGAGATAGAGACGACACGCATGCAGGTTCCGGTTAACATCGAAAACCTTCGGATACGATGGCAAAAATTTAAGGCTAAGGATCGTCAGCGTAAATAAAGCCATAAGCTGAACCACGGCGAGGATTAGTCTTGTTCACTAAATGACAGCGAGAGATTAAATGCAAACCCAAAAAGATATTACAGTTGGCCAGATCTGGGAAGAAGTGGATCCAAGACTGATCCGGAAAGTGCGAGTTGTTGAGGTGGCCTCGTTAGAAGGGCCCAAAGGCATCCTAATCGAAAACGTGGAGTCTGGTCGTAAGAACTGGGCGTCGTCATCCCGCTTTAATGGAAAGCGTGGAGGGTATCGTCTTATTTCCTGAAGGTTTTGCCAATATGGGAAACTGAAGAGGTTGAAACCATCCCGGTGAGGGAGCATATCTGGTAAAGAAGAGTCTTTAAAAAGGTTTTACGCGACCTGGGATAATAAACGGGAAAACGATACCCAAAAAAAGAATACAGCGATGATAACGATAAGGAATGGTAAGGGCTTCAATATTTTGAGAAATGACCTGGCTTCCTTTGCATCTGCATTTCTAATCAAACTGTCCACATAGGGATCACAGCTCTTAGGTTCTGAATTTTTCATATGTTCTGTACCTGAAATTGATTCCGTATGAGAAAAGGCCACCGAAGTGGCCTCTATCAAAACTGGTGGCAAAAGTTAGATCAGGAAATCATCAAGACTTTTACCGGCTGCAATTTGTTCTGCCAGAGCTTTGGGGGTACGGCCCTGTCCAGTCCACGTTTTTGTTTCGCCATTTTCATCAGTAAATGAGTATTTGGCCGGGCGTGGTTCACGGCTTTTCTTGGTAGCCGTAGATTTGGCCTGGAATGAGCCAAGCAGCTCTTCCGGGTTGATACCATCTTCTTCCATTAACTTACGCAGGGCGTCAAGTTTCTCCTGACGAGCTTGCAGTTCGGCAGCTTTGGATGATTCTTCCTGACGACGCTCATCAACAATGACATTAAGCTTTTCGAGGATTTCCTCAAGTACTTCTAAAGGCAGCTCGCGGCCCTGGGCGCGAAGAGTACGAATATTGTTTAACGATTTGAGTGCTTCAGACATACGACCTCACTTTCTAATTCTTTGATAAGGATTTACTTAATCATAATACACTCTATAAGGAAAAAGATGCCAGCTTTATGTCTTCAGGTACAAAGATATCTTGCTAAGAATACTCCTTATCTTCCTTGTGCAGACTGTTTCGTGCTTTCGATGTTGTTCATGAGTCTTAAAATCTGCTCACTGTTTAGGGTACTCATGCTGTAAATCATCAAGAAGGAAGCGCAGAACAACATAAGCAATCGGAAAAGGAAACCATGCCAGTGACAGGCCATATATGGCGGAGATAAACATAGGGTAATTTAACTCACTTACAAAATTCGCTTCATTGTATTGTTGAATCGAAATGGCAGAAGCAAAAATTATAATTAAAGTAAGAAAAATCCACTCTAGCCATCTCTTTTTATAACAAGCATAAGCGAAAGCTGTAGGGTAAAAAATAAAGCAAAAAATTCCAGCTGCAATTACGTTCATAAAAGTAACTTTCCTGATAGCGCAGTTATTTTTCGAATGCAGCATCATGAACAACTGCCATAACATTGATGATTGGCTTTCTTTTTCTGAAGAACCTTCCGCGCGGCAAAGTTTCTCCCGCTTTGAGACGATAAAGCCAGAAAACATAAGCCGGAGGAACATTGCTGTCAAAAATATCTGAACAAGTTTGAACTGTGATGCCTACTGTATTGTCTTTCCTCATCTCTTTAAAAGTGCCTTGCAATGCAGCGGATAACGTCATTTTTAAGAAACCTTTTTCTGTTTGAACGGATAGACTTGACTTAGCTGGCTTGACTGTAATGTTTGCCACTAAAGATCCCTCGTTCTGAGGATGCAGGCACTACAAAGTTACCGTCAGGTCTAATCATACGAGTTTGGATGAAATTTTTGCCGGATTTGGTTTTTTCAACCTGGTGCTCGATCTTCCATTCTTCTTTGACGGGACCGGATGACAAATGAACTAGAACCGGTACTTTTTTACGTGTTCTATCCAGAACAATACAATTTGATTTATCCGTATCAACGCTTCCCTGAAGAGTATTCAAAGAGCAATTATCATATCCCTCAACCGGAACTGCATTACCTTGGATATCAATTTTGAATCCTCCAGCTATTACAATTTCGGGTGCATTATCATTTAAAGTCTCGTCATAGGCAGCATCAACTACATCGCAAGCAGTAAGAGTAAGTGACGATGCCACAGCAAGACACAATAAAGAAAATCTGTTTTTGAGCATATTTGAGACCTTTTATAAAAATAAAATAACAGGAGAATTGTATCATTAACAGTCTAGTTCTAACGACTACCACTTTTAAGTATGTATTGAGCCAGTTTTATATTCAGGCACACCATATTGCACTCTAGGGAAGGTGCGAATAAGCAGGTCATTTCTTCCCAAGCTGACTCGCTGATTAAAATTTCGCGGATCTGGGCCGATTTTTTTCCCGCAAACACATCGAATCAGCCTATTTAGGCTATTTTTTCCACCATTTCTGGCGTTATTTCCGGTTTTTACTGAGATCTCTCCCACTGACGTATCATTTGGTCCACCCGAAACAGGTTGGCCAGGGTGAATAACATCGCCAGTTGGTTATCGTTTTTCAGCAGCCCCTTGTATCTGGCTTTCACGAAGCCGAACTGCCGCTTGATGATGCGAAACGGGTGCTCCACCCTGGCACGGATGCTGGCTTTCATGTATTCGATGTTGATGGCCGTTTTGTTCTTGCGCGGATGCTGCTTCAAGGTTTTTACCCTGCCGGGACGCTCGGCGATCAGCCAGTCCACATCCACCTCGGCCAGCTCCTCGCGCTGTGGCGCTCCTTGGTAGCCGGCATCGGCTGAGACAAATTGCTCCTCTCCATGAAGCAGATTACCCAGCTGATTGAGGTCATGCTCGTTGGCCGCGGTGGTGACCAGGCTGTGGGTCAGGCCACTCTTGGCATCGACACCAATGTGGGCCTTCATGCCAAAGTGCCACTGATTGCCTTTCTTGGTCTGATGCATCTCCGGATCGCGTTGCTGCTCTTTGTTCTTGGTAGAGCTGGGTGCCTCAATGATGGTGGCATCCACCAAAGTGCCTTGGGTCATCATGACGCCTGCTTCGGCCAGCCAGCGATTGATGGTCTTGAACAATTGACGGGCCAGTTGATGCTGCTCGAGCAGGTGGCGGAAATTCATGATGGTGGTGCGATCCGGCAGGGCGCTATCCAGGGATAATCGGGCAAACAGGCGCATGGAGGCGATTTCGTACAGGGCATCTTCCATGGCACCGTCGCTCAGGTTGTACCAATGCTGCATGCAGTGAATACGCAGCATGGTCTCCAGCGGATAGGGCCGTCGGCCATTGCCCGCCTTGGGATAAAACGGCTCGATGACAGCGGTCATATTCTGCCATGGCAGAATCTGCTCCATGCGGGAGAGGAAAATCTCTTTTCGGGTCTGACGGCGCTTAGTGCTGAATTCACTATCGGCGAAGGTGAGTTGATGGCTCATGATGTCCCTCTGGGATGCGCTCCGGATGAATATGATGATCTCATATCAGGAACTTGTTCGCACCTTCCCTAGCTCTTTCATCATCCTAGAAGAACTCTTAATTAAGTATTCTTCAAGTGGGCCAGCATATGCCCCTGATGTCACGATCGTTAGTTGCGTAAGAGGATGAGTCAAACTCTCAATGCCCTTCAGGATGTCATTCTGGACAGCAGCAATATAAACAGGCGAAGCCGCAATCAAATATTCATCATTCGGACTGGACTGCATTAACTGGCTTATAGTTGCGCAACGGTTATGCTTTCCTAGTGATTTTGTGATGGCTTTCCACCAGAGATCATGCCTGAATGGTACTTGATGAAATGTCGCCTCGTAAGAGGGCACCCGATCTCGACTATTTAAAAACCCCATCCCGGCAGAGATTATCCACAACTCCAGATTTCTGGTTGAGTTTAAAATTTCCTTTGCCGTAGACCAGTGATTACCTGAATACAAGGACAATGCCGGTACCGCCTGATTACTTCTGGCGTCGTCTACAATGTTACTCCAGGCATATGCTGCGTCGTCCGGGGTTTGTTTTGGATCTATGTCCAATGTCGGCCAGACGTGGCCCTGATGATTCTTGCCCTTTGTACAGGAAGTGATTAAGTGTACTGAGCGTTCAGAGAACATTATCTTCCTTACATACCCATAGAACAGCTTTCTAAGAACGGTGGGCTCGCCTGAAAATTACAAATCAGCCCCTTTCACGGCATCATTTTGATTCTTCGCGTCTGCCCCCAGTAAGATGACCGGTTTTCTGCATGACAGTGTTATTCCTAACAAACGCAACACAAAACCACGCCAGCCAGAGCAAATTTTTTCATTTGCTGCGTAAAGCCTATTGTTTTCTCTTTTAAGCTTCGCCCACTCGTTACAGAGGGTAACATCATCAAGCGCTGTTATATGCTTCGCCTCACCTTCGACGATAACGGTATGGATACCGTATGCTGTAAATCTCATACTATTTTCCAGAACCCAGTTGCGGTATTCGTTGAGTCCACCTTCGGAACCGGTAGCTCTGCGCCACATTTCAATTTGCTTGTGTGATGGGTCAAGTGTACTTGTCATTGAAGCCTCGTCTCAGCGATAACGCTTGAAATAGCCCGCTTTGGTCAAAATGAAATTAGCCATCTGACTGGCGATTTGATTGTATCTTACTCATAGTGCCCAACCTATAGGTTAAAAAGGGGCATTTTCGCTTTATAGCGTGTTCAACATCATCAATCATCCCAAGAAAGGCTGGCTTATTAAGCCGGTCCATCATTTTCTGTATATCTCTCATCAATTTTTATATCCGGCCTGAAGTGCACCGTTCAAGCACACCGATCAGGCAGTTAGTCACTAGTTAACTCTTTACTAGAGACTAAATTCCATTGATTTACGTGACAACGTCACGTCATTAAGGTTTGCAAATGCCTAATTTTCATACTATGGGATTTAATTAGGAGTAAATCCCACAGGTTTACATAAAGCTGACATTTAAAAGTGTTAAAAATCAATCAGATAGAAAGAAAAGGCTCTCCGGAAGAACTCTTCTCATTATTTCGCCGCCCGGGGTTATTGCTGACAGATCTGAAAGTGCTAATATGTTAGTCATTAGTAATTAGTAAAGCCTTTACTAAACGCGTTTCTACGTAAATTCTATTGGTTTTAGAGGGTCCTACTGTCCGAAGACAATAAAGTTGTACACAAAGCACTAAAGTTGTAACCATTCTCAAAAAACGACGCTAATGTTGTATGCTTACTGAATGTGTGGTTATAGGGTTGGAGACTATAAAATGCACATATAGGTACGTATCAATGTCGTTTTTTGGGTACGATCATGGGTAGGGGTAGGCGTCTCAAATCCTATTTGGATTATGAAAATGCGCTAGGTGACGGCATAGGAGTGGGCTATGGCCAAAGTTATCAGCCCTGGCTTAGAGCTCAGGACGTTAAATCCCGTGGAAACCGTTCGATAGTCTTTGGCCTTAAGACGTTTCGAAACCATCATCATGGGGTTTGAGGGCCAATGATGTAAAAAACCACGCTAAGGAGATAATTCATTGTTTAAATTGAGATTTAACGGCCTCAATTCCCCCTTCATAATATCCTCCGGTAGTGTGAACGTATAATGTCCCAGCATGTTGATATGACCGTGCATCAGAGGCGAAAGCCGCGCGATATGTTCATCCTCTGGCCCTTCCCCGATGCTGCGCAGGTGCGACAAGGCTTCCTGCATATAAAGCGTATTCCACAGCACCACTGCGTTTGTCACCAGACCCAGCGCACCCAACTGATCTTCCTGCCCCTCGCGGTAACGTTTTCTGATCTCGCCACGCTGACCGTAGCAGATGGCTCTTGCAACGGCATGGCGGCCTTCACCCCGGTTCAACTGTGTTAGGATCCGGCGACGATAGTCCTCATCATCAATATAGTTGAGAAGATACAGTGTCTTGTTAACTCTTCCGACCTCCATTATTGCCTGAGCAAGCCCTGACGGTCGGGTACTTCTCAATAGCGATCGAATGAGTTCTGACGCATGAATAGTGCCCAGCTTCAGCGAACCGGCAACCCGCATCATCTCATCCCAGTGGCTTTCGATTTTAGAAAGGTCAACACAACCCCGCGCCAGTTTGTCCAACGCCCCGTAATTCGCTGCTTTGTCGGCCCGCCAGAACACAGCCTCACCCGCATCCGCCAGACGAGGTGAAAATTGGTATCCCAGTAGCCAGAACAGGCCAAAGATAATGTCACTGGTACCTGCTGTGTCCGTCATGATTTCAACCGGGTTTAGTCCCGTTTGTTGCTCAAGTAGCCCTTCCAGCACAAAGATGGAATCCCGCAGTGTTCCAGGAATCACTATGCCATGAAAACCCGAATATTGGTCAGAGACAAAGTTGTACCAGGTGATGCCGCGCCCTGAACCAAAGTATTTTCTGTTGGGGCCAGAATTCACCGTTTTCACTGGCGTGACAAAACGCATACCATCAGCGGAGGCTACCTCCCCGCCCCCCAGTATCCTGCCAACGCTAACGAGGACTGAAAATCAACCAGCCGCGCATTGGCGCTAACCAGCGTTTCTGCTCGGATGTAGTTCTGTTTCACCCAGCTCAGACGGCACTGTTGCAAAGTTAGCGATGAGGCAGCCTTTTGTCTTATTCAAAGGCCTTACATTTCAAAAACTCTGCTTACCAGGCGCATTTCGCCCAGGGGATCACCATAATAAAATGCTGAGGCCTGGCCTTTGCGTAGTGCACGCATCACCTCAATACCTTTGATGGTGGCGTAAGCCGTCTTCATGGATTTAAATCCCAGCGTGGCGCCGATTATCCGTTTCAGTTTGCCATGATCGCATTCAATCACGTTGTTCCGGTACTTAATCTGTCGGTGTTCAACGTCAGACGGGCACCGGCCTTCGCGTTTGAGCAGAGCAAGCGCGCGACCATAGGCGGGCGCTTTATCCGTGTTGATGAATCGCGGGATCTGCCACTTCTTCACGTTGTTGAGGATTTTACCCAGAAACCGGTATGCAGCTTTGCTGTTACGACGGGAGGAGAGATAAAAATCGACAGTGCGGCCCCGGCTGTCGACGGCCCGGTACAGATACGCCCAGCGGCCATTGACCTTCACGTAGGTTTCATCCATGTGCCACGGGCAAAGATCGGAAGGGTTACGCCAGTACCAGCGCAGCCGTTTTTCCATTTCAGGCGCATAACGCTGAACCCAGCGGTAAATCGTGGAGTGATCGACATTCACTCCGCGTTCAGCCAGCATCTCCTGCAGCTCACGGTAACTGATGCCGTATTTGCAGTACCAGCGTACGGCCCACAGAATGATGTCACGCTGAAAATGCCGGCCTTTGAATGGGTTCATGTGCAGCTCCATCAGCAAAAGGGGATGATAAGTTTATCACCACCGACTATTTGCAACAGTGCCGATTTGCTCACATCCAGCTTTTGTTAGTTCGTCAACCTGGTGCGCCACATCCTGAAGATGCGTAGATTTACGTGCATAGCCGATTTTCATTCTTTTCTCGCTAATTAGTTATGGGGTTATTGTTATGTTGATACAGTAACGAGTTTTGTTACATGAGGGGAGTCATTTTTCGGGAGAAGTCAGGACTTTTCAAGACTGTCACAAAAACCATCGTTTTTGATACATTAATTTAACCAATAGGTTGCAGATCAAATCGCCTGTAACAGCCTTTCTGGCTGTTTGTCGTTTTCAGAAGACGGCTGCACTGAACGTCAGAAGCCGACTGCACTATAGCAGCGGAGGGGTTGGATCCATCAGGCAACGACGGGCTGCTGCCGGCCATCAGCGGACGCAGGGAGGACTTTCCGCAACCGGCCGTTCGATGCGGCACCGATGGCCTTCGCGCAGGGGTAGTGAATCCGCCAGGATTGACTTGCGCTGCCCTACCTCTCACTAGTGAGGGGCGGCAGCGCATCAAGCGGTGAGCGCACTCCGGCACCGCCAACTTTCAGCACATGCGTGTAAATCATCGTCGTAGAGACGTCGGAATGGCCGAGCAGATCCTGCACGGTTCGAATGTCGTAACCGCTGCGGAGCAAGGCCGTCGCGAACGAGTGGCGGAGGGTGTGCGGTGTGGCGGGCTTCGTGATGCCTGCTTGTTCTACGGCACGTTTGAAGGCGCGCTGAAAGGTCTGGTCATACATGTGATGGCGACGCACGACACCGCTCCGTGGATCGGTCGAATGCGTGTGCTGCGCAAAAACCCAGAACCACGGCCAGGAATGCCCGGCGCGCGGATACTTCCGCTCAAGGGCGTCGGGAAGCGCAACGCCGCTGCGGCCCTCGGCCTGGTCCTTCAGCCACCATGCCCGTGCACGCGACAGCTGCTCGCGCAGGCTGGGTGCCAAGCTCTCGGGTAACATCAAGGCCCGATCCTTGGAGCCCTTGCCCTCCCGCACGATGATCGTGCCGTGATCGAAATCCAGATCCTTGACCCGCAGTTGCAAACCCTCACTGATCCGCATGCCCGTTCCATACAGAAGCTGGGCGAACAAACGATGCTCGCCTTCCAGAAAACCGAGGATGCGAACCACTTCATCCGGGGTCAGCACCACCGGCAAGCGCCGCGACGGCCGAGGTCTTCCGATCTCCTGAAGCCAGGGCAGATCCGTGCACAGCACCTTGCCGTAGAAGAACAGCAAGGCCGCCAATGCCTGACGATGCGTGGAGACCGAAACCTTGCGCTCGTTCGCCAGCCAGGACAGAAATGCCTCGACTTCGCTGCTGCCCAAGGTTGCCGGGTGACGCACACCGTGGAAACGGATGAAGGCACGAACCCAGTGGACATAAGCCTGTTCGGTTCGTAAACTGTAATGCAAGTAGCGTATGCGCTCACGCAACTGGTCCAGAACCTTGACCGAACGCAGCGGTGGTAACGGCGCAGTGGCGGTTTTCATGGCTTGTTATGACTGTTTTTTTGTACAGTCTATGCCTCGGGCATCCAAGCAGCAAGCGCGTTACGCCGTGGGTCGATGTTTGATGTTATGGAGCAGCAACGATGTTACGCAGCAGGGCAGTCGCCCTAAAACAAAGTTAACCCAGGATGAGAACCTTGAAAGTATCATTGATGGCTGCGAAAGCGAAAAACGGCGTGATTGGTTGCGGTCCAGACATACCCTGGTCCGCGAAAGGGGAGCAGCTACTTTTTAAAGCATTGACCTACAATCAGTGGCTTCTGGTGGGTCGCAAGACGTTTGAATCTATGGGCGCACTCCCCAATAGGAAATACGCGGTCGTTACCCGCTCAGGTTGGACATCAAATGATGACAATGTAGTTGTATTTCAGTCAATCGAAGAGGCCATGGACAGGCTAGCTGAATTCACCGGTCACGTTATAGTGTCTGGTGGCGGAGAAATTTACCGAGAAACATTACCCATGGCCTCTACGCTCCACTTATCGACGATCGACATCGAGCCAGAGGGGGATGTTTTCTTCCCGAGTATTCCAAATACCTTCGAAGTTGTTTTTGAGCAACACTTTACTTCAAACATTAACTATTGCTATCAAATTTGGAAAAAGGGTTAACAAAGCTATGCAATCGACGGCAAAAAGCTTCGTTCGCTTCGCGCACTACGCCTTTTCCGCGATTGATAGCGACGTTATGTGAATATTGAAATGAGCATTCCAAAGAAAGGAAGTAGAAAAATTATCGTGGGCGAAAATGAGTTTTTGTGGCTCATTAGGTCAAAACTCACATATTCGCAGGACTGTTTAGGTACAGAAATGACTGCGGTCGTTGAACCGGATGCCGGTCCTCACTGATGAAGAAGTGAACACCGTACGGGAATCGTGCCGGCAGCTTGGAGCTATCGGCCGGAACCTCAACCAGGTGGCCAGGGCCTTGAACATCGAGTTCAGGGAAAGTGACAAGCTCAAGCAAGAGGCCATCGAAAAACTGGCCGAACGGATCGACCAGCATTTGGACCATGTGTCTGAGCTGTTCGATAAGACCTGGAGCCGGTGGCACGATTGTCATTTTCAGAAGACGACTGCACCAGTTGATTGGGCGTAATGGCTGTTGTGCAGCCAGCTCCTGACAGTTCAATATCAGAAGTGATCTGCACCAATCTCGACTATGCTCAATACTCGTGTGGGCTCTGTTGCAAAAATCGTGAAGCTTGAGCATGCTTGGCGGAGATTGGACGGACGGAACGATGACGGATTTCAAGTGGCGCCATTTCCAGGGTGATGTGATCCTGTGGGCGGTGCGCTGGTATTGTCGCTATCCGATCAGCTATCGCGACCTTGAGGAAATGCTGGCGGAACGCGGCATTTCGGTCGACCATACGACGATCTATCGCTGGGTCCAGTGCTACGCCCCGGAGATGGAGAAGCGGCTGCGCTGGTTCTGGCGGCGTGGCTTTGATCCGAGCTGGCGCCTGGATGAAACCTACGTCAAGGTGCGGGGCAAGTGGACCTACCTGTACCGGGCAGTCGACAAGCGGGGCGACACGATCGATTTCTACCTGTCGCCGACCCGCAGCGCCAAGGCAGCGAAGCGGTTCCTGGGCAAGGCCCTGCGAGGCCTGAAGCACTGGGAAAAGCCTGCCACGCTCAATACCGACAAAGCGCCGAGCTATGGTGCAGCGATCACCGAATTGAAGCGCGAAGGAAAGCTGGACCGGGAGACGGCCCACCGGCAGGTGAAGTATCTCAATAACGTGATCGAGGCCGATCACGGAAAGCTCAAGATACTGATCAAGCCGGTGCGCGGTTTCAAATCGATCCCCACGGCCTATGCCACGATCAAGGGATTCGAAGTCATGCGAGCCCTGCGCAAAGGACAGGCTCGCCCCTGGTGCCTGCAGCCCGGCATCAGGGGCGAGGTGCGCCTTGTGGAGAGAGCTTTTGGCATTGGGCCCTCGGCGCTGACGGAGGCCATGGGCATGCTCAACCACCATTTCGCAGCAGCCGCCTGATCGGCGCAGAGCGACAGCCTACCTCTGACTGCCGCCAATCTTTGCAACAGAGCCTCCGTCGCCATGCTCACCTCGCTTTGGTGCACACGAGTATTGAGCATAGTCGAGATTGGTGCAGATCACTTCTGATATTGAACTGTCAGGAGCTGGCTGCACAACAGCCATTACGCCCAATCAACTGGTGCAGTCGTCTTCTGAAAATGACACTGTTTGTATATAATCATGAAAAAATGGTGAGTAGAGTTTCAGGGTAACAGGGGATGCTTATGTCGGTTTTCCACAACTGGCTACTTGAGATCGCATGTGAGAATTACTTCGTCTACATCAAACGCCTTTCCGCCAACGATACCGGCGCAACAGGTGGTCACCAGGTAGGGCTTTATATCCCTTCAGGTATCGTTGAAAAACTCTTTCCGTCTATCAACCATACCCGTGAACTGAACCCTTCGGTTTTTCTCACCGCACATGTGTCATCGCATGATTGCCCTGACAGCGAAGCCAGGGCAATTTATTATAACAGCCGTCATTTTGGTAAAACCCGGAATGAAAAAAGGATTACCCGCTGGGGTAGAGGCAGCCCACTTCAGGATCCTGAAAATACAGGGGCTCTGACGCTCCTGGCTTTCAAGCTTGATGAGCAAGGGGGGGACTGTAAGGAAGTAAATATTTGGGTATGCGCCAGCACTGATGAAGAGGACGTCATTGAGACCGCTATTGGTGAAGTTATACCCGGAGCGCTTATATCCGGCCCCGCAGGACAGATTCTAGGCGGACTATCTCTACAGCAAGCGCCAGTAAATCATAAATATATTCTACCTGAAGACTGGCACCTGCGCTTTCCGTCGGGAAGTGAAATTATTCAGTATGCAGCCAGCCATTATGTGAAAAATTCCCTTGATCCGGATGAGCAACTTCTTGACCGCCGGCGCGTGGAGTACGACATATTTCTATTGGTTGAGGAACTGCATGTTCTGGATATCATCCGGAAAGGATTTGGCTCTGTGGATGAATTTATTGCGCTGGCCAATTCTGTCAGCAATCGCCGTAAATCCAGAGCCGGGAAGTCGCTGGAACTGCACCTGGAGCATCTATTCATTGAGCACGGCCTGCGACACTTTGCGACGCAGGCCATCACAGAAGGTAATAAAAAACCCGATTTCCTTTTCCCTTCCGCAGGGGCTTACCACGATACTGAGTTTCCCGTAGAAAATCTGCGCATGCTGGCAGTCAAGACTACCTGTAAGGATCGCTGGCGTCAGATACTGAATGAGGCCGATAAAATTCATCAGGTGCATCTGTTTACACTCCAGGAGGGAGTTTCTCTGGCTCAATATCGGGAGATGCGGGAGTCGGGTGTCAGATTGGTCGTGCCATCATCTCTGCACAAAAAATACCCGGAGGCGGTGAGAGCTGAGCTAATGACGCTAGGTGCGTTTATTGCTGAGCTGACAGGGCTTTACGCAGATATTCCATAGATTATCTCCCGGCATAAATACCGGGAGGAGCGATCAGATTCGTTCAACCTTGCACGAATCGGCATTAACCGCTTTCAGGATATAAGGTTCAAGCAGTTTGGCTACGGCTTCAAACACGGGCACCACTACGGAGTTACCGAACTGCCTGTACGACTGAGTGTCTGACACAGGAATGCGAAAAGGCCTGCCATCTACTTTTTCAAAACCCATAAGGCGCGCGCACTCTCGCGGAGTCAGCCTGCGGGGCCGATGCGCCTGATTTTCTTCGTTCGCGAAGTCTGTTTCACCTGTGGCCATATCCCAGCCACGGTCTATCAGAATTTCAGACCCGTCTTTGTGATAGCGAGCAGAAAGCGTACGGGCAATGCTTTCTTTATTTTCAGGATTAACGAGGCCAAAACCGAATCCGTTACCCTTAGCTGCGTGCTTTTTGGCGTAGTTATAGAGATACTCCCAGAGTTTCGGCGTCAGTATATATTTGCTGTCAACCACGGGTTCCAGCAGTTCGCCAAATGACGGACGCTGTTCCGGATAAAAACGACTAATATCGCGCAGGGTAAAGCCCTGGTGAATGTTCAGATCACGGCGGAAACCGACCAAAACGATACGTTCTCGGTGCTGAGGTAAAAAGTGCTTTCCGTCGATAACTTTAGGATCGTTTTTGCCCATCTCAGCTGCATCCGCAACTTCATAGCCCAGTTCGTCGAGGGTATCCATGATGACTTTAAAGGTTTTACCCTTGTCATGGCTCTTCAGGTTTTTAACGTTTTCAAGAACAAAGATGGCAGGTTTTTTTGCGCGGATAATACGCGCCACATCGAAGAAAAGCGTTCCCTGAGCCTCACATTCGAAACCATGCGCGCGCCCGAGCGAGTTTTTCTTGCTTACGCCCGCAAGGCTAAACGGTTGACAGGGGAAACCTGCTAGAAGTACATCATGATCCGGCACATGCTCATTAATGTAAGCATAGGCATCGTTTTCAGGTACTTCAGGTTTATCACTGAGCGTGACTTCACGAATATCGAGATTGAAAGTGTGTTCCTGAGCATCGTTAAACCAGTTAGCTTTATATGTGCGCACAGCCTCTTTATTCCATTCACTGGTAAAAACGCACTGGCCACCGATGGTTTCGAAGCCCTTCCGTATACCTCCAATCCCAGCAAACAGGTCAATAAACCGGAAGGCATAGTCAGGGTGATGTGCAGGCGCTTCCGGAAGCATTTTTCGTAGAAGTTCCTCTTCGGCTAACGTCAGCGTCTTAGGTGAGCACTTACCATTAATCCAGCGATTAAGAGTCTCGCGACTCCACTCATTTTTACCAACTTTTCTAAGCAGTTCAGCCACGTACTTCTGGTCATAGATTTCCAGCACCTGCCCGAGCAGCTTTTTATCATTTTCCTGTCGCAGTTGTTCTTCCGCTTCTGCTTTCTCAAGCAGATCCTGCGCCAGTAATTCAAATTCAGACATATTGCCTCCATTGGGTCTTATGGGTGAAACTGTATCACTCATTTGACCCAGATTGAATGTTTTTATCTGGATATTTAAACAGGTTTATTGTTAGGTAACGCACGTTGGCCACGCTGGAGCGTCTTCTGGGCCTGCTGTCGGCCTTTGAGGTCGTGGTATGGATGACGGATGGCTGGCCGCTGTATGAACCCCGCCTGAAGGGAAAGCTGCACGTTATCAGCAAGCGTTACACTCAGCGCATTGAGCGACATAACCTGAATCTGAGACAACATCTGGCAAGGCTGGGACGGAAGTCACTGTCGTTCTCAAAATCGGTGGAGCTGCATGACAAGGTCATCGGGCATTATCTGAACATAAAACACTATCAGTAAGTTGGAGTCATTACCGGTTCTCTTTGTCTTTTAGTGATTCTATAAACCTCATTACGTCTGAATATAAAAATCTATTATTTGATTTATGTGGCTCATGAGGTTGTGGGATGGTCTTGTTTTTGAATGTGCCAGTTTTCTTAATGGCAAAGATTAACTCACCTTCTGTTATTCCTAACATTTCAGCAAATGTTTTTGCTTCTATAGTTACTGACTTCATTTAATTAACTCTCATGGTATCGATTTTCTTTACCGGCATCTTTAACAATGGTGCTCGTTTCTAGTGTTGCTGCGGTACGCTTCATCATCGTCTGCGGGGCGGTTGCGATAGTGAAGGAGCTGCCGGGCGTGAGCAAATCTATCAGGCGCTGGCCGCTGATAATCTCCATCCGTTCACTGGCAATACTGACAGATTTTGAACCTGCGCCGGTTTTCCCGGTATGGCAAAACAGACCGCGACAGTTATGACGTTTAAGCAACTTCTCGAACTCCTGTACGTGCTGTAAAGCAATATGGCCGCGATAGCGTTTAGCCTGAATAAGATAGCGATATTTTCCTATTATTACCTGGCCGTCAATGCCTCCATCGCCGGTATAGCGTTTGTTTCTGATGGTTCTGAAGCCATGCGCTTCAAATCCTTCCAGCAACAGTTCTTCAAACACAAAAGGATCAATTTTCCTCAGGTAGTTAATTTTTTGGGCACTGTTGCAAAGTTAGCGATGAGGCAGCCTTTTGTCTTATTCAAAGGCCTTACATTTCAAAAACTCTGCTTACCAGGCGCATTTCGCCCAGGGGATCACCATAATAAAATGCTGAGGCCTGGCCTTTGCGTAGTGCACGCATCACCTCAATACCTTTGATGGTGGCGTAAGCCGTCTTCATGGATTTAAATCCCAGCGTGGCGCCGATTATCCGTTTCAGTTTGCCATGATCGCATTCAATCACGTTGTTCCGGTACTTAATCTGTCGGTGTTCAACGTCAGACGGGCACCGGCCTTCGCGTTTGAGCAGAGCAAGCGCGCGACCATAGGCGGGCGCTTTATCCGTGTTGATGAATCGCGGGATCTGCCACTTCTTCACGTTGTTGAGGATTTTACCCAGAAACCGGTATGCAGCTTTGCTGTTACGACGGGAGGAGAGATAAAAATCGACAGTGCGGCCCCGGCTGTCGACGGCCCGGTACAGATACGCCCAGCGGCCATTGACCTTCACGTAGGTTTCATCCATGTGCCACGGGCAAAGATCGGAAGGGTTACGCCAGTACCAGCGCAGCCGTTTTTCCATTTCAGGCGCATAACGCTGAACCCAGCGGTAAATCGTGGAGTGATCGACATTCACTCCGCGTTCAGCCAGCATCTCCTGCAGCTCACGGTAACTGATGCCGTATTTGCAGTACCAGCGTACGGCCCACAGAATGATGTCACGCTGAAAATGCCGGCCTTTGAATGGGTTCATGTACAGCTCCATCAGCAAAAGGGGATGATAAGTTTATCACCACCGACTATTTGCAACAGTGCCAATTAATTCTCCAACCTGTTTGGCGGCCATAGCATAAGCAATAGCTGAGCCAGCACCGCCTGTTCCAGCTAGATAGACTCTTTTACCTGTCACATCGAAGCCTCTTTTCAAAAGGCTCGATACGAAACCTTCACCATCGAGCATATCCCCATGTAGTTGGCCCTGAGCATTCCTCCTGATGACGTTGCATCCTCCGATTGCCATAGCAGATTCACTGGCTGAATCAATTAATGAAAGCGCATGTTGTTTGTGAGGCATCGTTATAATGGCACCACGAAAATTCTGAATACATTTCAGACCATTGACAGCGGTTTGCAGACCTACAGAGTTTATATGGAGAGGGACCATCAAAGTGTCGGGGATTTGTTTTTCAAGGATGGCGGCATTTATCATGAGTGGAGCGCTGACCTGAGCGATCGGGTCACCTATGATCGACAACAGTTGCAATTTACCACTAACAATACTGAGTTCATTCATCACTGATACCCGTATGTAAAATAAATTAACCAGACTATTTTACATAGGATTACATGAAAGACTGGTTTAATGGCAAGTAGAAATGCTGTATCAGCCACCTCAACAGGGGAAGACACATCTACATACAGTGATTGAAGGTTACGCCTTCAAATGCTCATATGTCAATAACGTAATTAGAGAATTTGTAGAAACCTACATGTCAGGCTTATTGCGAGATATAATAGATTTAAATTGTACTTTTAATACCTGATACAACGATAAATCTCCAAAATTTGGTGTAAATAATTATCTCATCTGTATTTTTTAGTGGAACATTCGTATTGTCCTGTCCCCCGTTGACTACACATTCTGAAGTGAGGGATGTCTGTTCTTAGAACGAAGCGGACAAGATGGCTGGGTTAGAGGTCCGCTGTGAGCGAAAAGCAGTCCTAATATTGCTGTACTTGTTGTGATTGAAAGACGGGTAGCCGGAAGTCGCCTTGACCCGCATGGCATAGGCCTATCGTTCCCACGATCAGCGATCGGCTCGTTGCCCTACGCCGCTCCAAAACCCGCGACGCAGCGCCGGCAGGCAGAGCAAGTAGAGGGCGGCACCTGCAATCCATGCCCACCCGTTCCACGTTGTTATAGAGGCCGCATAGATCGCCGTGAAGAGGAGGGGCCCGACGATCGAGGTCAGGCTGGTGAGCGCCGCAAGAGATCCTTGAAGCTGCCCCTGACGTTCCTCATCTACCTGCCTGGACAACACTGCTTGCAGCGCCGGCATTCCGATGCCACCCGAAGCAAGCAGGACCATAATCGGGAACGCCATCCATCCCCTTGTCGCCAAGGCAAGCAGGATGTAGCCTGCGCCGTCGGCAATCATTCCGAGCATGAGTGCCCGCCTTTCGCCGAGCCTGGTGGTTACAGGGCCGGTGATCATTGCCTGGGCGAGTGAATGTAGAATACCAAATGCGGCAAGCGAAATGCCGATCAAGCTCGTGTCCCAATGAAAGCGATCCTCGCCGAAGATGACCCAAAGCGTGGCCGGCGCCTGTCCGACGAGTTGCATGATGAAGAAGACAGCCATCAGGGCGGCGATGACGGTCATGCCCCGGACCCACCGGAACGAAGCGAGCGGGTTGAGAGCCTCCCGGCGTAATGGTCGACGTTCGCCTTTGTGCGACTCCGGCAAAAGGAAAATGCCCATCAGGAAATTGAGGCCATTCAAGGCTGCTGCGGCGAAGAACGGAGCATGGGGGGAGAAACTGCTCATCAGCCCACCGAGCACAGGTCCCGCGACCATCCCGAACCCGAAACAGGCGCTCATGAAGCCGAAGTACCGCGCGCGCTCATCCCCATCTGTGATATCGGCAATATAGGCGCCGGCTACCGCACCAGTCGCCCCGGTGATGCCGGCCACGATGCGCCCGATATAGAGAACCCAAAGGAAAGGCGCCGTCGCCATGATGGCGTAGTCGATAGCGGCGCCGGACAGCGAGACGAGCAAGACCGGCCGCCGGCCGAAACGATCCGATAGCGCACCCAGCACAGGCGCGCAGGCAAATTGCATCAACGCATACAGCGCCAGCAAAATGCCATAGTGGGCGGTGACGTCGTTCGAGTGAACCAGATCTCGCAGGAGGCCCGGCAGCACCGGCATAATCAGGCCGATGCCGACAGCGTCGAGCGCGACAGTGCACAGTATTACGATCAGGGGTCTGTTGGGTTTCACGTCTGGCCTCCGGACCAGCCTCCGCTGGCCTCCGGACCAGCCTCCGCTGGTCCGATAGAACTCACGGATCCTTTATCACTGATAAGTTGGTGGACATATTATGTTTATCAGTGATAAAGTGTCAAGCATGATAAAGTTGCAGCCTAATACAGTTATCCGTGTCGCCCTGGACCTGTTGAATGAGGTCGGCGTAGAGGCTCTGACGACACGCAAACTGGCTAAACGGTTGGGGGTTCAGCAGCCGGCGTTATACTGGCACTTCAGGAACAAACGGGCGCTGCTCGACGCACTGGCCGAAGCCATGCTGGCGGAGAATCATACGCATTCGGTGCCGAGAGTCGACGACGACTGGCGCTCATTTCTGATCGGGAATGCCCGCAGCTTCAGGCAGGCGCTGCTCGCTTATCGCGATGGCGCGCGTATCCATGCTGGCACGAGACCGGGCGCACCGCAGATGGAAGTGGTCGACGCGCAGCTTCGCTTCCTCTGCGAGGCGGGTTTTTCGGCTTGGGACGCCGTCAATGCGCTGATGACAATCAGCTACTTCACTGTTGGGGCCGTGCTTGAGGAGCAGGCCGGCGACAGCGATGCCGGTGAGCGCGGCGGCACCATTGAACAGGCTCCGTTGTTGCGGGCCGTGATAGACACCTTCGACGAAGCCGGTCCGGACGCAGTGTTCGAGCTGGGGCTCGCGGTGATTGTCGATGGATTGGCGAAAAGGAGGCTCGTTGCGAGGAACATTCAAGGGCCGAGAAAGGGTGACGATTGATCAGGACCGCTGTCGGAGCGCAACCCGCTCACTACAGCAGAGCCATATAGACAACATCCCCTCCCCCTTTCCACCGCCTCGTGCGCCTGGCGGGCAAGAGCCAGGGCGGCCGTCTTCACATTCTGCCCTGCGCAGATAAGATAGATTTAGCGTGGACTCAAGGCTCTCGCGAATGGCTCGCGTTGGAGGCTTTCATTGATACTTGTGGGGCACCGCAGGGAAATACCGGCTATGTCGTGCTGCGCATCGCAGCCTGCGCCCTTGACTTGTCTCGCCTCTCGGGACTCACCCCTTGATACTGAACAATATCGCCAGCAGCTTCAGTCCTGTCCCGATAACCACCCCGTGGTATCCACTCCGATTTCAGACTGCGGAACAGTCATTCTGCAAAGCATTATCCCAGCAGTTCCCGCTGCGGCTCATGCTGAGCATCATTCCATATTGAGCGGCCAGAATCCGGTACGGCAGGCTGCAATATTGGGTTCCCTGGTCCGAATGGAAAATTATACCTCCCGGGCAACCTCGGCCCTGCCAAGCCATTGCCAGCGCTTGTTTTTGCAAGCAGGCTGTTTGCTTCTGACGAGAACGCCCAGACCACTAATTTATCTGTATATATTCAAGTTTCATCTTGTTTCCCCATGTAAGTATCCCTGCAAAACGAACCATTCACTTTTAGAGATCCTCCGACATACTAATTATGTCCTCTGAGGAGATCTCCATGCGTAAAGTCCGATTCACCGAGCTGCAGACATTCGGCCGGCACTGTTGCAAATAGTCGGTGGTGATAAACTTATCATCCCCTTTTGCTGATGGAGCTGCACATGAACCCATTCAAAGGCCGGCATTTTCAGCGTGACATCATTCTGTGGGCCGTACGCTGGTACTGCAAATACGGCATCAGTTACCGTGAGCTGCAGGAGATGCTGGCTGAACGCGGAGTGAATGTCGATCACTCCACGATTTACCGCTGGGTTCAGCGTTATGCGCCTGAAATGGAAAAACGGCTGCGCTGGTACTGGCGTAACCCTTCCGATCTTTGCCCGTGGCACATGGATGAAACCTACGTGAAGGTCAATGGCCGCTGGGCGTATCTGTACCGGGCCGTCGACAGCCGGGGCCGCACTGTCGATTTTTATCTCTCCTCCCGTCGTAACAGCAAAGCTGCATACCGGTTTCTGGGTAAAATCCTCAACAACGTGAAGAAGTGGCAGATCCCGCGATTCATCAACACGGATAAAGCGCCCGCCTATGGTCGCGCGCTTGCTCTGCTCAAACGCGAAGGCCGGTGCCCGTCTGACGTTGAACACCGACAGATTAAGTACCGGAACAACGTGATTGAATGCGATCATGGCAAACTGAAACGGATAATCGGCGCCACGCTGGGATTTAAATCCATGAAGACGGCTTACGCCACCATCAAAGGTATTGAGGTGATGCGTGCACTACGCAAAGGCCAGGCCTCAGCATTTTATTATGGTGATCCCCTGGGCGAAATGCGCCTGGTAAGCAGAGTTTTTGAAATGTAAGGCCTTTGAATAAGACAAAAGGCTGCCTCATCGCTAACTTTGCAACAGTGCCCTTTCATCAACCTGCGTAGGGGCAGGCATAACCGGTTGGGAATTGCCCTTCAACTCACAACTGCCCGCTTTCTGGGAACCTTCTTGTCCGATCTCATGCAAATACCGCCCGGTGTCCAGTTTTATGTCGCAAGGCAACTTAACATCCGCTATCCAGAGATCATTTCCCGCTATGCTCAAAGGGAAAACACACGTTGGGAGCACCACGGGCTTATCAGGCAGCACTATAGCTATCATGATTTCGGTGATTTCCCGTGGTCGTTCAGACTGAAGCGATTGCTGTATACCCGTGCATGGCTCAGTAATGAACGCCCCGGACTGATGTTCGATTTTGCCACCGCGTGGTTGCTTCAAAATAAAGTGTTGTTGCCAGCCGCATCCACCCTGACGAGAGTCATTGGTGAAATCCGTGAGCGTGCGACCCGCCGCTTGTGGCGAAAATTGGCCGCGCTGCCAAACCGTTGGCAGACCGCACAACTGGCTGGGTTACTTGAAATCCCCGAAGGACAGCGACTCTCAGTGATGGAGCACCTAAAAAGAGGCCCTGTCACTATCAGCGGCCCCGCGTTCACTGAAGCACTTGAACGTTACACTCGCCTGCGCAGCCTGGAGTTTTCCTGTCTGAATTTCACTGGGCTGCCCGCCATACAGCTCCGCAATCTGGCACGCTATGCCGGAATGGCATCGGTGAAATATATCAGCAGAATGCCAGAAGAACGGCGGCTGGCGATCCTTACCGCATTCGTGAAAGCGCAAGAAATCTCGGCGCTGGACGAGGCCGTTGACGTGCTGGATATGCTGATCCTCAATATTACCCGGGAGGCGAAGAAAACCGGGCAGAAAAAGCGACTTAGGACGCTCAAGGATCTTGACCGCGCGGCGTTGCTGCTGGCGCGGGCATGCGCACTTTTACTTGATGAAGATACCGCCGATGATTTGCTGCGAAAGACCATATTCAGCAGTGTGTCTGTCGCCAGACTGGCAGAGTCCGTGGAAAAAGTGAATGAACTGGCCCGCCCCCAGGATACAAACTTTCAGGATGAAATGGTGGAGCAATACGGACGGGTAAGGCGTTTTTTGCCCGCACTACTGCGCGATCTGCACTTCCGTGCGGCCCCAGACGGTGAACATACCTTGGCTGCCATCCATTACCTGGCAGAGCTAAACGGCTCGAAAAAACGGATCCTGGACGATGCACCTGAACATATCATTTCAGGCCCTTGGAAACGCCTGGTGTACGATGCTGACGGTCGGATACAGCGAGCAGGTTACTCGTTGTGTCTGCTGGAGCGACTTCAGGATGCGCTACGCCGTCGTGACATCTGGTTGGAAAACAGCGATCGTTGGGGTGATCCGCGCCAAAAACTTCTTCAGGGGGAGGAATGGCAGGCGCAGCGGGTTCCAGTCTGCCGGGCATTGGGTCACCCCACTAATGGCAGTAAAGCATCGGAGCAATTGGCCGCTCAGTTAGATGAAACCTGGAAAACGGTGGCATCACGTTTTGATCGCAATACCGCCGTGGACATCTGCAATGAAGGTAAACATCCTTCGCTGACCATCAGCAGCCTGGATAAATTGGATGAACCACCGGCGCTGATACAACTGAGCAGCCGAGTCAGACAATTGCTTCCACCCGTTGACCTGACAGAACTGTTGCTCGAGATTGACGCCAGAACTGGCTTCACCCGTGAATTCAGCCATGTCAGCGAGTCAGGTGCCCGTGCGCAGGATCTGCATATAAGCCTGTGTGCGGTGATGCTGGCTGAGGCCTGCAATATCGGACATGAGCCGCTGATCAAGCACAATATCCCTGCACTGACTCGCCATCGTCTGAGCGGCACTGTTGCAAATAGTCGGTGGTGATAAACTTATCATCCCCTTTTGCTGATGGAGCTGCACATGAACCCATTCAAAGGCCGGCATTTTCAGCGTGACATCATTCTGTGGGCCGTACGCTGGTACTGCAAATACGGCATCAGTTACCGTGAGCTGCAGGAGATGCTGGCTGAACGCGGAGTGAATGTCGATCACTCCACGATTTACCGCTGGGTTCAGCGTTATGCGCCTGAAATGGAAAAACGGCTGCGCTGGTACTGGCGTAACCCTTCCGATCTTTGCCCGTGGCACATGGATGAAACCTACGTGAAGGTCAATGGCCGCTGGGCGTATCTGTACCGGGCCGTCGACAGCCGGGGCCGCACTGTCGATTTTTATCTCTCCTCCCGTCGTAACAGCAAAGCTGCATACCGGTTTCTGGGTAAAATCCTCAACAACGTGAAGAAGTGGCAGATCCCGCGATTCATCAACACGGATAAAGCGCCCGCCTATGGTCGCGCGCTTGCTCTGCTCAAACGCGAAGGCCGGTGCCCGTCTGACGTTGAACACCGACAGATTAAGTACCGGAACAACGTGATTGAATGCGATCATGGCAAACTGAAACGGATAATCGGCGCCACGCTGGGATTTAAATCCATGAAGACGGCTTACGCCACCATCAAAGGTATTGAGGTGATGCGTGCACTACGCAAAGGCCAGGCCTCAGCATTTTATTATGGTGATCCCCTGGGCGAAATGCGCCTGGTAAGCAGAGTTTTTGAAATGTAAGGCCTTTGAATAAGACAAAAGGCTGCCTCATCGCTAACTTTGCAACAGTGCCTTAATTACCGGTGGGGATTCAGGGATTGGTCGTGCTGTTGCTATTGCCTATGCTCGTGAAGGCGCTGATGTTGCGATTAACTATTTACCTGAAGAAGAAGACGATGCGCGTGAAGTGGTCGATCTGATAAAAAAAGCAGGCAGAAATGTTTTGGCCATCCCCGGAGATATCCGTGATGAGGCTTTTTGCGGTCATCTGGTAACACAGGCGGTAAAAGGACTGGGAGGGTTGGATATCCTCGTCAATAATGCGGGTCGTCAGCAATTTTGTGAGTCAATTGAGGAACTCACCACAGAAGACTTCGACGCAACATTCAAAACCAATGTTTACGCTATGTTTTGGATCACCAAAGCGGCCATACCCCATCTTTCACCAGACAGCGTGATAATTAATACCTCCTCCGTACAGGCTTATGAGCCAAGTGAAATCTTGCTTGATTATGCTCAGACTAAAGCAGCTATCGTGGCATTTACTAAATCGCTGGCGAAACAGCTGGCCCCGAAAGGGATCCGTGTCAATGCCGTCGCGCCGGGTCCATACTGGACTGTACTGCAGTGCTGTGGTGGTCAACCGCAGGAAAAGGTGGAGAAATTTGGGGCAAATGCGCCGCTGGGACGCCCTGGTCAACCGGTGGAAATCGCGCCGCTTTATGTCACCCTGGCCGCTCGGGAGAACAGCTATACGTCTGGTCAGGTCTGGTGTTCTGATGGGGGGACCGGAACCCTCTAACGTTTACGATCTGTGCGTCGAAAGTGACTTTTAAGGCAAGGGCGGACACTATTGTATAAGGGCGGGAGCGGTACTTACCGCTCCGTGAATGCTAACCAATCACCGCGATGCCAAGTCGCTCCATGAGCAACGATGCCTGGTAGTTGTCCAACTTAACGCCTTGTAAATCAACGCCCCGAATATCTAAGTCACCCAACTCCGAATTGGTCAGATCGCAATGTGTGAAGTTTGCTGCTCGCCAGTCGAAAGTCGAAAACTCGCCGCCGGAGAGATCTGAACCACTGAACGTCGCGCCCAGTACCTGGGCACCTATCCAACGGTTTTCCCACAGCTCACACTTTTCCAACACGACTTTCGAAAAATTGGCGTAGCTTAGATTGGTATTCGTGATATATGCGCTACAAAACCAGGTGCGCGTGGTGATCATATTCATAAAGCTTGCGCCGCGGAAATCTGCGCCTTGTGCGCGGCAGTGGCGAATTTCAATGCCCAGCGCACTGGAATTGCGAAAATCCGCCATGGATAAATCACAGCTTTTAAAAATGGCATCTTTCAGCATCGCACGACTAAAATTGCACCCTTTCTGGCTTTCACGATCATAGAACTGACAGCCGATAAATTCAGTGCCGCTCAGGTCGGCACCTGAAAAATCACAGTTAAAAAATGTACTATTTTCAATTTTCTCACCGGTGAAACGGTTTCTGTCAATTTTTTCGCCAACGAGTGCCAGAGCCATATTTGTACCTGTTTTTTTTATACAGTAATGGCGTCATGGTAAACCCTGATGAGGTTATGCGTCAAATCCGCCAATATGACATCTGCAAATGTGCGTTAAATCTGGTGTTTTTTCAGCAAAGCGCGAAGCTGATGGTAAGTCAGACCCAGTAATTCAGCGGCTTTTTTCTGGTTAAATTTTGCCTGCTGTAAGCTGGTTTGTAGAAAGTCTTTCTCTTGCTGCTGCTGGAATTCACGCAGATCCAGCGGTAACCCTACAGACATCGGTTTAGTTTCCGGCGCCTGCGGCTGAGTAGTGTGGCGGCGGAAGGGGTCAATGATTATCTCATCCAGCGGGTAATCACTGGTTCCATGCCGGTAAACGGATCGCTCCACGACGTTTTTCAGTTCACGAATATTGCCCGGCCAACGGTAGTGGAGGAGAGTTTCTCTGGCCTCGGCACTAAAACCCGGAAACAGAGGTAATCCGATCTCGCGGCACATCTGAATGGCAAAATGGGGTTCTAGGGATTTTCCGTCCAAAAACGACAAAGTGCTCTGGAGGCCGCGCCGTCCGTGGCCTCCAGAGGGGTATTACTTTTCGCTGACGGGTAAATATCCCTCGATTGAGCGCATAAGCTCCTCCAGATCTGGCAATTTTTCGCTCAATTCGAAGTGGTAAGTCCCCTTGAGGTTAATGTTGTGCCAGGCCACAGGGGATGCCTGTTTGACGATATCTATTCTCTTGGTATCTCCTTGGTATTCGAAGCTGGTCAACAGCTGGCTGAGTATCCTGGAGTTGAAGTAAACGATGGCATTGGTGACCAGGCGAGCGCACTCATTCCATAGCTGGATTTCTTCGTCTGAACTGCCCCGGAACTGATCCCCATTGACGCTGCTCACGGCCCGACGCAGTTGGTGATAGGCCTCTCCCCGGTTCAGCGCGCGCTGAACATAGTTTCTTAAACTGGCATCATCGATGTAGCACAGTAGATAATTCGCTTTCACCAGGCGATTGTATTCCGTCAGGGCTTCCAGCAGCGGGTGATTGCGCTTGTACTCCGAGAGCTTTCTCACCAAGGTGGCTTGCGTTGTTTTCCGCTGCTTAAGTGATACTGCAATCCGTTGGATGGTATCCCAGTGCTGCGCAATACGATGGGTATTGATTGGCTTTTTTAAGCACAGCTGAATTCGGTGTTCTTTGTCTTCCTTGACATCAAACATGTCATTGATCACTTTGCCAACCTGGGCATAGCGTGGGGCAAACTGGTATCCGAACAGATCCAGTAACGCGAAGTTCACATGGTTCACCCCATGGGTATCGGTTGAGAGCACATCCGGAATGATGTCTGACGTATTGCTCATCAACAAATCAAAGATGTAGTGCGATTCATGTTCGTTGGCGCCGATCACTCTGGCGTTGATCGCAGCGTGATTGGCGATCAAGGTCATGGCAGAAACACCTTTTTGAGTGCCAAAGTACTTCGACGAATAACGGGTTTTGAAGGTCTCGCGCCGGGCTTCGAACTTTTGACCATCGGCACTGGCGTGGATCACATCTTCCTGGATGTTGTAGTACCGGAAGATGGGTAGCTTGGCTGTCGCGTTATTGATGTTGTCGTTAGCAGCATTCAATGTTTCCAGGCGAAGATAGTTCGCCTGGATAGTGCTGAGCTGATCATAGGTACGATCAGAGATCTGTGCCATGCCGTAAATGCCTTGATTGGTTGCATTGCCGACCAGAATTGCCAACAGGTCATATTCATGGGAACGGCTTCTGGATTGGGAACCCAGCACATGAGCGAAGCAGTCAATGAAACCGGTGTCACGATCAACCATGCGCAGTACATCCGCAATCCCCGTTGTGGGAATTTGCTGGAAGAAGGGATTGTTGACCAGATGATGTTTGCTGGCCGAAGGCAGGCGCCAGAAGCGTTTACCCTGCGGATTACGCAAGATGATATTCCGGTTGTCTTCCTGTTCAAGATATTCGCCGACTTCGTACAAACGGGTATCCAATTCCATGGCCATCTGTTTGATCAGCTTTTCAGGCTCCTCCGCTAATTTTGTAAAATGGCTCTGTTGAAGCAGCGTATATTTGTTTTTTCGCCAATGTTCCCCGTCGATCAGGTCGGCGTCGAGTGCCCGGTATTTAGTGATATCAGGCAGCGTCAGCTGGCCATTCAGGCGATCAGGAATCTGTTGATAGAGGAACCACTCATAACGATCGATCAGGATATTCCCTTCACCATCCAGCAGGAATTCACGTGATTTTTTGGAAAGGAGTCTGGTGTCGGCAGTTTGCAACTGAGCGTCCTGGCCGTTGAGTTCGTTTTGTGTTTTCGCCAAGGCGGCCGCTAAGTGCTGGGTGCCGTCGCAGCCTTCGAAGCGCAGACATAGGAACAACTCTCGCAGCAAACCTTTCCGCAGACTTTCTTTCTCGTCGCAGTACTGCCACATGGCTTCATCGACCGATCGTCGCTGCTCGTTCAGGAAGAGACATACAGATTCCAGATCCCTTTTGGTCAGCAGGCTCAGTGCTTGCTGTCTTACTGTTGCAAACGGTAGTTGCAGATCAATGCTGTCATCAATGAACAGGTGCAGTACTTCAGCTGCCTTGCTGACATTTTTAGCTGCTTTTTGCCAATCCTTAAACACCGCTTCCTGCGCATAATCCTTTGCCTTCTGTTTGGTCTGTCTGACATGATGCACAAAGCCATCGGCAATACGTTCCAGCGCTTGCTGCCATCGCGTTTGAAGATAGCACAATAAATACAGCCATTGGCTGCCTACGGTTTGACGTTTCAGTTTGGCACCGTAGTAGTCGACTTTCTCTGCCAGGTGTTGCAGATTTTTCTGCGACAGTGATAGCGTGCTCAACAGCAGATCCACTTCCGGCATCCAATGCTGGATATGGCGATAGACAATCAGTTCTTTCTCCAACTCGGTTCCGGTGAAGTTACGAGCCGATTGTCGCAACTGTCGGAACGGCAGTGGACCTGTGCCGTTCACGAGCTCCGCCAGTGCTTGCTTAAGAC
Organism: Enterobacter cloacae complex sp. 309I3; assembly: GCF_050031595.1. Taxonomy (NCBI): domain Bacteria; kingdom Pseudomonadati; phylum Pseudomonadota; class Gammaproteobacteria; order Enterobacterales; family Enterobacteriaceae; genus Enterobacter; species Enterobacter cloacae complex sp. 309I3. Next base: position 87,413 of record NZ_JBLGWI010000002.1, read on the forward strand.
CGCGTGACATTGCACGCTCAAGGTGCGCGGCCATGTGTTCCTGTTCGTCTCCCACCACCTGACTGATGATCTTTTGCAGCGTGCTGTAGGCAGGGATTGCGATCTTCTGCCCCGAACAATATTCATTGGCCGCATCGAAGAGGTGCCTAGGCGCTGTCCAGGCTCTGGCTTGCTGGGATAAGTAATCTCTCAACGCCGCTCCATGGTCTTTGACATTCCAGCGCTGGTAGTTGCAGAGCTGGAAAACACGTTGGTAAATCCGTTCGTTCTCTTTTGGCGTGAGATTAAAGGGTCTACAGCCTGGGCCTGGTAGAACGGTTTGATAAACGTATTTGAGGTCCTGCTTGATCTGATGAAAGCCGGGATTCAGCACCACCGGCTTGGCTTTGAAATAGCCCAGCAGTACCACCAGCATGTAACGCTGGCCCCGATGACGGAGGCTTTTAGCGATCGCCAGTTCCTTATCGTTCAGCGAGAAAAAGAAGCGTTGGTCGGCGGAGGTGAAAGCGGGGGGTCCATATAACTCATCTTGTTCTGCCTCGGACAAGATTTGGACACGTTCTTCGAATGCCATGGATTTAGCCCAAAAAGACTAAATCTTACTCAAACAGAGCCCAAATAGGGATCTCGAAAAAAGTAATACCCCTCTGGAGGCCACAGACGGCGGGGCCTCCAGAGCACTTTGTCGTTTTTGGACGGAAAATCCCTAGAACCCCAAATTTGTCTCCGTCTTGATCCTCGATGAGATTACCTCGCAGAGAAATGGTCGCACCGTCATGCATCGTTTTGGCCTGTTCGACAGTCATGATTCTTGCATCTTCAGTCCCACGATAACCTTCATCCAGAGCGTGGGCTGGCGGTGGAGCTGTATCATTTTTCAACCCGCCGTTATCATCAGCAAGCGCTGGCGACAATAAAAAACAACATAATAATGGCGTTATGGATAATTTCATATGTTCTCCTTTTGCCAAGGTTGAAATGTTAAGTGTGGTTGCTATTTATTAACACTGCGAACTGGATAAGTCTCAAATAATATTGTTTAAATTAAATCTAACGTTGGTGGGGATATAAGCGCAACGGTAGAGGAAAGTAGGGGGGGTAATATTCCGAGAAAATTAAGTGTAGCTGGATAATATAGGTCATGCCATTCATTTTGGTCTACGCTTATTAGTCTTTGTGATAAATAATGAGAGGTAATTGAATGGCTGGCTTAAACAAGGAAAAAAAGACCATCAATAAAACCAATTCTGCGCGTTTTCCGGCGCCGCCTTTTCAACAGCAGCAGCAGCCCTTTCCCGGGCTGGCGGGGAAAATGCAACCGCGCCCCGATCATGGAGAAGACAGCTATCAGGGAAGCGGTCGCCTGAATGGGCGCAAGGTATTAATTACGGCACTGTTGCAAATAGTCGGTGGTGATAAACTTATCATCCCCTTTTGCTGATGGAGCTGCACATGAACCCATTCAAAGGCCGGCATTTTCAGCGTGACATCATTCTGTGGGCCGTACGCTGGTACTGCAAATACGGCATCAGTTACCGTGAGCTGCAGGAGATGCTGGCTGAACGCGGAGTGAATGTCGATCACTCCACGATTTACCGCTGGGTTCAGCGTTATGCGCCTGAAATGGAAAAACGGCTGCGCTGGTACTGGCGTAACCCTTCCGATCTTTGCCCGTGGCACATGGATGAAACCTACGTGAAGGTCAATGGCCGCTGGGCGTATCTGTACCGGGCCGTCGACAGCCGGGGCCGCACTGTCGATTTTTATCTCTCCTCCCGTCGTAACAGCAAAGCTGCATACCGGTTTCTGGGTAAAATCCTCAACAACGTGAAGAAGTGGCAGATCCCGCGATTCATCAACACGGATAAAGCGCCCGCCTATGGTCGCGCGCTTGCTCTGCTCAAACGCGAAGGCCGGTGCCCGTCTGACGTTGAACACCGACAGATTAAGTACCGGAACAACGTGATTGAATGCGATCATGGCAAACTGAAACGGATAATCGGCGCCACGCTGGGATTTAAATCCATGAAGACGGCTTACGCCACCATCAAAGGTATTGAGGTGATGCGTGCACTACGCAAAGGCCAGGCCTCAGCATTTTATTATGGTGATCCCCTGGGCGAAATGCGCCTGGTAAGCAGAGTTTTTGAAATGTAAGGCCTTTGAATAAGACAAAAGGCTGCCTCATCGCTAACTTTGCAACAGTGCCTTTAAGCGTGCATAATAAGCCCTACACAAATTGGGAGTTAGACATCATGAGCAACGCAAAAACAAAGTTAGGCATCACAAAGTACAGCATCGTGACCAACAGCAACGATTCCGTCACACTGCGCCTCATGACTGAGCATGACCTTGCGATGCTCTATGAGTGGCTAAATCGATCTCATATCGTCGAGTGGTGGGGCGGAGAAGAAGCACGCCCGACACTTGCTGACGTACAGGAACAGTACTTGCCAAGCGTTTTAGCGCAAGAGTCCGTCACTCCATACATTGCAATGCTGAATGGAGAGCCGATTGGGTATGCCCAGTCGTACGTTGCTCTTGGAAGCGGGGACGGACGGTGGGAAGAAGAAACCGATCCAGGAGTACGCGGAATAGACCAGTTACTGGCGAATGCATCACAACTGGGCAAAGGCTTGGGAACCAAGCTGGTTCGAGCTCTGGTTGAGTTGCTGTTCAATGATCCCGAGGTCACCAAGATCCAAACGGACCCGTCGCCGAGCAACTTGCGAGCGATCCGATGCTACGAGAAAGCGGGGTTTGAGAGGCAAGGTACCGTAACCACCCCATATGGTCCAGCCGTGTACATGGTTCAAACACGCCAGGCATTCGAGCGAACACGCAGTGATGCCTAACCCTTCCATCGAGGGGGACGTCCAAGGGCTGGCGCCCTTGGCCGCCCCTCATGTCAAACGTTGGGCGAACCCGGAGCCTCATTAATTGTTAGCCGTTAAAATTAAGCCCTTTACCAAACCAATACTTATTATGAAAAACACAATACATATCAACTTCGCTATTTTTTTAATAATTGCAAATATTATCTACAGCAGCGCCAGTGCATCAACAGATATCTCTACTGTTGCATCTCCATTATTTGAAGGAACTGAAGGTTGTTTTTTACTTTACGATGCATCCACAAACGCTGAAATTGCTCAATTCAATAAAGCAAAGTGTGCAACGCAAATGGCACCAGATTCAACTTTCAAGATCGCATTATCACTTATGGCATTTGATGCGGAAATAATAGATCAGAAAACCATATTCAAATGGGATAAAACCCCCAAAGGAATGGAGATCTGGAACAGCAATCATACACCAAAGACGTGGATGCAATTTTCTGTTGTTTGGGTTTCGCAAGAAATAACCCAAAAAATTGGATTAAATAAAATCAAGAATTATCTCAAAGATTTTGATTATGGAAATCAAGACTTCTCTGGAGATAAAGAAAGAAACAACGGATTAACAGAAGCATGGCTCGAAAGTAGCTTAAAAATTTCACCAGAAGAACAAATTCAATTCCTGCGTAAAATTATTAATCACAATCTCCCAGTTAAAAACTCAGCCATAGAAAACACCATAGAGAACATGTATCTACAAGATCTGGATAATAGTACAAAACTGTATGGGAAAACTGGTGCAGGATTCACAGCAAATAGAACCTTACAAAACGGATGGTTTGAAGGGTTTATTATAAGCAAATCAGGACATAAATATGTTTTTGTGTCCGCACTTACAGGAAACTTGGGGTCGAATTTAACATCAAGCATAAAAGCCAAGAAAAATGCGATCACCATTCTAAACACACTAAATTTATAAAAAATCTAATGGCAAAATCGCCCAACCCTTCAATCAAGTCGGGACGGCCAAAAGCAAGCTTTTGGCTCCCCTCGCTGGCGCTCGGCGCCCCTTATTTCAAACGTTAGACGGCAAAGTCACAGACCGCGGGATCTCTTATGACCAACTACTTTGATAGCCCCTTCAAAGGCAAGCTGCTTTCTGAGCAAGTGAAGAACCCCAATATCAAAGTTGGGCGGTACAGCTATTACTCTGGCTACTATCATGGGCACTCATTCGATGACTGCGCACGGTATCTGTTTCCGGACCGTGATGACGTTGATAAGTTGATCATCGGTAGTTTCTGCTCTATCGGGAGTGGGGCTTCCTTTATCATGGCTGGCAATCAGGGGCATCGGTACGACTGGGCATCATCTTTCCCGTTCTTTTATATGCAGGAAGAACCTGCATTCTCAAGCGCACTCGATGCCTTCCAAAAAGCAGGTAATACTGTCATTGGCAATGACGTTTGGATCGGCTCTGAGGCAATGGTCATGCCCGGAATCAAGATCGGGCACGGTGCGGTGATAGGCAGCCGCTCGTTGGTGACAAAAGATGTGGGGCACTGTTGCAAAGTTAGCGATGAGGCAGCCTTTTGTCTTATTCAAAGGCCTTACATTTCAAAAACTCTGCTTACCAGGCGCATTTCGCCCAGGGGATCACCATAATAAAATGCTGAGGCCTGGCCTTTGCGTAGTGCACGCATCACCTCAATACCTTTGATGGTGGCGTAAGCCGTCTTCATGGATTTAAATCCCAGCGTGGCGCCGATTATCCGTTTCAGTTTGCCATGATCGCATTCAATCACGTTGTTCCGGTACTTAATCTGTCGGTGTTCAACGTCAGACGGGCACCGGCCTTCGCGTTTGAGCAGAGCAAGCGCGCGACCATAGGCGGGCGCTTTATCCGTGTTGATGAATCGCGGGATCTGCCACTTCTTCACGTTGTTGAGGATTTTACCCAGAAACCGGTATGCAGCTTTGCTGTTACGACGGGAGGAGAGATAAAAATCGACAGTGCGGCCCCGGCTGTCGACGGCCCGGTACAGATACGCCCAGCGGCCATTGACCTTCACGTAGGTTTCATCCATGTGCCACGGGCAAAGATCGGAAGGGTTACGCCAGTACCAGCGCAGCCGTTTTTCCATTTCAGGCGCATAACGCTGAACCCAGCGGTAAATCGTGGAGTGATCGACATTCACTCCGCGTTCAGCCAGCATCTCCTGCAGCTCACGGTAACTGATGCCGTATTTGCAGTACCAGCGTACGGCCCACAGAATGATGTCACGCTGAAAATGCCGGCCTTTGAATGGGTTCATGTGCAGCTCCATCAGCAAAAGGGGATGATAAGTTTATCACCACCGACTATTTGCAACAGTGCCTCTCGATAGGTATAGTGTTTTGCAGTTTAGAGGAGATATCGCGATGCATACGCGGAAGGCAATAACGGAGGCAATTCGAAAATTAGGAGTCCAAACCGGTGACCTGTTGATGGTGCATGCCTCACTTAAAGCGATTGGTCCGGTCGAAGGAGGAGCGGAGACGGTCGTTGCCGCGTTACGCTCCGCGGTTGGGCCGACTGGCACTGTGATGGGATACGCGTCGTGGGACCGATCACCCTACGAGGAGACTCTGAATGGCGCTCGGTTGGATGACAAAGCCCGCCGTACCTGGCCGCCGTTCGATCCCGCAACGGCCGGGACTTACCGTGGGTTCGGCCTGCTGAATCAATTTCTGGTTCAAGCCCCCGGCGCGCGGCGCAGCGCGCACCCCGATGCATCGATGGTCGCGGTTGGTCCGCTAGCTGAAACGCTGACGGAGCCTCACGAACTCGGTCACGCCTTGGGGGAAGGGTCGCCCGTCGAGCGGTTCGTCCGCCTTGGCGGGAAGGCCCTGCTGTTGGGTGCGCCGCTAAACTCCGTTACCGCATTGCACTACGCCGAGGCGGTTGCGGATATCCCCAACAAACGATGGGTGACGTATGAGATGCCGATGCTTGGAAGAAACGGTGAAGTCGCCTGGAAAACGGCATCAGAATACGATTCAAACGGCATTCTCGATTGCTTTGCTATCGAAGGAAAGCCGGATGCGGTCGAAACTATAGCAAATGCTTACGTGAAGCTCGGTCGCCATCGAGAAGGTGTCGTGGGCTTTGCTCAGTGCTACCTGTTCGACGCGCAGGACATCGTGACGTTCGGCGTCACCTATCTTGAGAAGCACTTCGGAGCCACTCCGATCGTGCCAGCACACGAAGCCGCCCAGCGCTCTTGCGAGCCTTCCGGTTAGAGGCCGTCGACAATGATAATCTGGATCAACGGACCTTTCGGCGCCGGAAAGACGACTCTCGCTGAGCGGCTGCGCGATCGGCGTCCGAAATCGCTGATCTTTGACCCTGAGGAAATCGGGTTCGTGGTGAAAGAAACGGTCCCCATACCAGCGAGCGGAGACTATCAGGATCTCCCCTTGTGGAGGGGACTTACGATCGCTGCGGTCAGCGAGATTCGCAGGAATTACTCGCAGGACATCATCATCCCAATGACGCTCGTGCACCCGGACTATCTGACTGAGATACTCGACGGGTTAAGGCAGATCGACGATCAGCTGCTGCACATCTTTCTGATGCTTAACGAGGACCTATTGCGTCACCGGATCTCGAACCAGACCATGCATCCTGACCCGAATCGGAATGCGGAGATTCGAGAGTGGCGATTAGCGAATGTCGCCCGATGCTTGGCCGCAAGGGAACGGCTTCCGTCCACAACCCGTGTTCTCGATAGTGGTGCACACACCAGCGATGAACTTGCAGCGATGGTGCTCGACAGACTCGATCAGCGCACCTGATCGCCTTAGAGCTGGCTCGGGAAATCTGCACAGCGGGGATAAGTGGAGTTTCTGCCTGACTTCGGCTTAGATGCCGGGAACAGGAGAGACCATGACGAGACGACCGCGCCGGAACCATAGCCCGGCTTTCAAGGCGAAGGTGGCACTTGCCGCCATCCGAGGTGAGCAGACGCTGGTGGAGTTGTCCCAGCAGTTCGATGTGCACGCCAACCAGATCAAGCAATGGAAAGACCAGCTCCTTGAGGGGGCGACAGGTGTGTTCGGCGATGAAACGAAAGCGGAGCCGTCGGGTCCGACCATCGATGTCAAAACGCTGCACGCGAAAATCGGCGAACTGACACTGGAGAACGATTTTTTATCCGGTGCGCTCGGCAAGGCGGGATTGCTGGGCGGAAAGAAATGATCGACCGCGAGCACAAGCTATCCGTCGTGCGCCAGGCGAAGCTTCTCGGCTTCAGCCGTGGCAGCGTCTACTATCTGCCTCGTCCGGTGTCTGACGGCGATCTGGCCCTTATGCGCCGGATTGACGAATTGCATCTCGACTACCCCTTTGCCGGAAGTCGGATGTTGCAAGGGCTCTTGAGAGGAGAAGGTCTGGAGACCGGGCGGCGACACGTCGCCACGCTGATGAAGAAGATGGGCATCAAGGCGATCTACCGCCGCCCGAACACCTCGAAACCAGCGCCAGGGCACATACGAAAGCTGGCAGTCACCCGGCCCAATCAGGTGTGGGCAATGGACCTGACCTACATCCCCATGGCGCGGGGATTTGTCTATCTGTGCGCCGTCGTGGACTGGTTCAGCCGGAAGGTCTTGTCATGGCGGTTGTCGATCACGATGGAAGCAGCCTTCTGCATCGAGGCGGTGGAGGAGGCACTTGCCCGTCATGGCAGGCCGGAAATCTTCAATACCGACCAGGGATCGCAGTTCACCTCCATCGACTTCACCGCCGTGCTGAAGAGGTCACAGATTGCCATCTCGATGGATGGCAAGGGTGCGTGGCGAGACAATGTCTTCGTCGAGCGGCTCTGGCGTTCGATCAAATACGAGGAAGTCTACCTCCATGCCTACAAGACTGTGTCCGAGGCACGCGCTGGCATCGCCCGATATCTGAACTTCTACAACACCAGACGCCCACATTGGCACTGTTGCAAAGTTAGCGATGAGGCAGCCTTTTGTCTTATTCAAAGGCCTTACATTTCAAAAACTCTGCTTACCAGGCGCATTTCGCCCAGGGGATCACCATAATAAAATGCTGAGGCCTGGCCTTTGCGTAGTGCACGCATCACCTCAATACCTTTGATGGTGGCGTAAGCCGTCTTCATGGATTTAAATCCCAGCGTGGCGCCGATTATCCGTTTCAGTTTGCCATGATCGCATTCAATCACGTTGTTCCGGTACTTAATCTGTCGGTGTTCAACGTCAGACGGGCACCGGCCTTCGCGTTTGAGCAGAGCAAGCGCGCGACCATAGGCGGGCGCTTTATCCGTGTTGATGAATCGCGGGATCTGCCACTTCTTCACGTTGTTGAGGATTTTACCCAGAAACCGGTATGCAGCTTTGCTGTTACGACGGGAGGAGAGATAAAAATCGACAGTGCGGCCCCGGCTGTCGACGGCCCGGTACAGATACGCCCAGCGGCCATTGACCTTCACGTAGGTTTCATCCATGTGCCACGGGCAAAGATCGGAAGGGTTACGCCAGTACCAGCGCAGCCGTTTTTCCATTTCAGGCGCATAACGCTGAACCCAGCGGTAAATCGTGGAGTGATCGACATTCACTCCGCGTTCAGCCAGCATCTCCTGCAGCTCACGGTAACTGATGCCGTATTTGCAGTACCAGCGTACGGCCCACAGAATGATGTCACGCTGAAAATGCCGGCCTTTGAATGGGTTCATGTGCAGCTCCATCAGCAAAAGGGGATGATAAGTTTATCACCACCGACTATTTGCAACAGTGCCCTATTTTTCGGGGATCTGATTGCCCTCTGGCAATATCATTCAGCACGCCATAGTCGGCATCATGGTCCATTCGCCAGAAAACCGAAGCACCGGCATCAGCCAGGCGTGGAGAAAACTGGTATCCCAGCAGCCAGAAAAGGCCAAAGACAAGTTCGCTGGCACCTGCTGTATCGGTCATAATTTCGGTTGGATTCAGCCCGGTCTCCTGTTCCAGAAGACCTTCCAGCACAAAGATAGAGTCCCTCAGCGTCCCCGGTATAACGATGCCATGAAAGCCGGAATACTGATCGGACACAAAGTTGTACCAGGTGATCCCTCTGTTATTACCAAAGTATTTGCGGTTCGGTCCGGCATTGATTGTTCTGACTGGCGTAACAAAGCGCATTCCATCTGCAGATGCCACTTCTCCTCCACCCCATATCTGTGCCAGTGGCAGCGTTGCCTGAAAATCAACCAGTCTGGCATTAGCGCTGGTGATAGTTTCAGCCCGCAGATAGTTCGCTTTTGTCCAGTTCAGCCGGTGTCGGGTCAGTGCAGGAACATTTGATCTGATCAGTGGTTCCAGACCGATATTGCAGGCTTCAGCCATCAGCACGGCGCTGATGCTGACGGGCAGATCATCAACTCTGGCACTGGCTTCACTAGCATGGAAAAACTCATCAGCAAATCCGGTATGGGCGTTAATTTCGAGCAGCAACTCCGTTAAATCCACCGGAGGGAGTAGATCACTGATCATTTTGCTCAGTCGTTTCAGACTGTCCGGCTCATCAAGACTGGCGAGGGGAGAAATTGTCAACCGGGGCTTCGGGCCAGAAACATCGAGTTCGACAGCCTCATTTTCGCAAAGACGTGCAGCAACCTGTCTGTAACGACTATCAAGCTGATGACCCAGAGATTTTATTGCTTCCTGCGGGTCTGTCGGGTGCCCCAAAGAACGATAAACCTTAATCCGGTTTGCCTGCCAGTCAGCACCCTGTAGTAATCTTGCACGAGGATCTCCCCACCGGTTACTGCCGGTAACGTAGACATCCCTCCGCCTCAGACTATCCTGCAGTTTACTGAGAAAGCAGAGCGTGTATCCCCTGCGGGTGATATGTTTTTCCTTGTTAATCACCAGCCGTTTCCATGACCGACTGATAATTTCCGTTGGTGCGTCGTCAAAAAACTGCCGCCGTGAGCTGAACTCCCGGCTGAGGTAGTCACAGGCATTCAGAGTGGTAACCCCGGCAGGTGCGGATGAAAATTTAACGGTATTCAGCAGATGGGGCAGGAAACGACGAACGCGCCCGTACTGCTCCACCATTTCTTCATGAAAATTATCGTCTGAGGGCCGGGCAATTTCACGGACAAGCGTGATGATTTCAGCCAGCTTTTGCCTTGGGATGTAGCTGAACACCTCAGCACGAATCGATTCGTCCGGTGTTTCTTCTTTCAGCAGGTACGAACATGCGCTGGCGAGCGCCAATGCAGATTTATCCAGATCCTTCAGCGAGCGGAGCCGTTTTTTCTGCCCAATCTTTCTGGCGTCACGGATGATAACGGCCAGCATGGCGTCCAGAACGTCCAATGCATCATCCAGCGCCAGCGTTTCCCATGCAAGGACAAAGGCAACCAGAACCGCCATCCTTTTCTGCGGTGACATCCTGGCAATATTGAACACCGAAGTCATACCAGCATAACGTGCGAGATTTTTCAGGCGCACAGCCGGGAGTGTACTCAGGTTTTCAGCATGCAGGCCAAAATCGTTCAGAGTTTTCCAGCGTTCAATTGCTTCATTAAACGCCGGACCACTGATGGTCACAGGGCCCTTTTTCAGTGATTCCAGTAAAGACAGGCGGCTGCAATCAGTTGGCCCCAGCAGCATCTCCAGCTGTGAACGCTGTTCGGCTGACGGTATCAGTGCCAGTTTGTTCCACAGGCGCAACGTCGCCTTTTCCCTTACCTCTGAAATCAACCGGGTCAGCGTAGTGGCTCCGGGGAGAATAATACGATGTTGCATAAGCCACCCTGTCGCCAGATCGAAAAGCAGGCCAGGACGTTCGTTGCTTATCCAGCTCCGGGTATATAAAAGACGGGTAAGGCGAAATGTCCAGGGCCAGGCAAATTCACGATACTGATAGTGCTGACGTATCAGCGCTGCATGCTCACGGCGGGTATTTTCCCTCTGACCGTATTCTGCAAGAACGGTGATATCACGAATCCCGAGCTGTCTGGCGGTAAAATGCCGGACGCCGGAAGGAATATGACCTGGGACCTACGTGCGCCCGCACCGACACCCTCACACCTTCGAGCTACTGTTGCCATTAAGGGGTCGTTTCGTGGTGCTGAATTTTGACGATCGGGGTACCGTCACCCATCGGGCGATATTGGGGGAAACCTGTACGGTGCTGGAGATGGCCGCAGGAACCTGGCATGCCGTGCTGTCGCTGGATACCGGTGGCATAATTTTTGAAGTAAAACACGGTGGCTATCAACCCGTGGCTGCCGATGACTATGCGCACTGGGCTCCAGCGGAAGGAGAACCAGGAACCACGGAGCTTATGGCCTGGTATGCGCAAGCGCAGGTGGGCGACAGCACTTTTGCCGTCTAAGGCGATAAACAAAAACGGAATGAGTTTCCCCATTCCGTTTCCGCTATTACAAACCGTCGGTGACGATTTTAGCCGCCGACGCTAATACATCGCGACGGCTTTCTGCCTTAGGTTGAGGCTGGGTGAAGTAAGTGACCAGAATCAGCGGCGCACGATCTTTTGGCCAGATCACCGCGATATCGTTGGTGGTGCCATAGCCACCGCTGCCGGTTTTATCCCCCACAACCCAGGAAGCAGGCAGTCCAGCCTGAATGCTCGCTGCACCGGTGGTATTGCCTTTCATCCATGTCACCAGCTGCGCCCGTTGGCTGTCGCCCAATGCTTTACCCAGCGTCAGATTCCGCAGAGTTTGCGCCATTGCCCGAGGTGAAGTGGTATCACGCGGATCGCCCGGAATGGCGGTGTTTAACGTCGGCTCGGTACGGTCGAGACGGAACGTTTCGTCTCCCAGCTGTCGGGCGAACGCGGTGACGCTAGCCGGGCCGCCAACGTGAGCAATCAGCTTATTCATCGCCACGTTATCGCTGTACTGTAGCGCGGCCGCGCTAAGCTCAGCCAGTGACATCGTCCCATTGACGTGCTTTTCCGCAATCGGATTATAGTTAACAAGGTCAGATTTTTTGATCTCAACTCGCTGATTTAACAGATTCGGTTCGCTTTCACTTTTCTTCAGCACCGCGGCCGCGGCCATCACTTTACTGGTGCTGCACATCGCAAAGCGCTCATCAGCACGATAAAGTATTTGCGAATTATCTGCTGTGTTAATCAATGCCACACCCAGTCTGCCTCCCGACTGCCGCTCTAATTCGGCAAGTTTTTGCTGTACGTCCGCCGTTTGCGCATACAGCGGCACACTTCCTAACAACAGCGTGACGGTTGCCGTCGCCATCAGCGTGAACTGGCGCAGTGATTTTTTAACCATGGGATTCCTTATTCTGGAAGATACGAAATAACAACAACATGAATAGTCCCTAAATTCCACGTGTGTTTTTTATTAGCTTCAAAAATCACTATTTCACGAAGAATTTAGACTGCTTCTCACACATTGTAACATTATTTACAACCACCTTTCAATCATTTTTGATAAATCATTGATTTCATCTTTGCTGCAATGATACTTAATAAACTCTGCAAGTTATCCACAGAGCAACACTCAATTTTATTGATGATATTCTTATTATACCAGACATTTTTCATACACTCCCTTGTACGGATAGTTTTCCGACAACTTCATGATTACATATCTTGCGGTTTTGATTATTTTTGCTGCAAGAAATACATACTTCAAACGAAAGGTCTTTATTTGCTGTCTGTATTCTGAAGAGTCCAAGGAATCAAACTTGAACAACAAAAATAGGTTATATGAAAGCATCATCATTTGAAACACGGCTTCATTCGCCCAAAATGACTTTAGCAAGAGATGACCCACCGCCATGTCGTATTTGGCTTCTTTGATATAGTTTTCAGCATTACCACGCTTTTCATAGTATATAACTACTTTTTCAGAAAGCAAGGTAGTATTTGTTACAAAGAAAAAGTAGTCGTATTCGGAACCTTCTAAAAGTGATAATTGTGCTCTTTCTTTTTCTGGTTTCAGTACGCGAGATACGACAAATCTTCTGTCTTTTTCCCATTTAACTAATTTTGTATACAGTTCTGTAGTTTCTCTACCTTCTTCTCCTTTAACGAATACAATTGATGAATTCGTTGCTTGTGAGGTGAGTGTAGAATAACTTTTGGCTTTAATTAAATATTTGCATCCAAGAGATTCTATCGTTTCGATAATTTTTTCATCAAAGTAGCCACTATCCATTCGAAATAAAATTTCTAAATCGTCTGATTTGATGTTAGCAACAATTTCTTTGATCATTTCCGCAGCACCGTTTGCAGTGTAAGTATTGCCACTTCTTACAAATCCGGTAACATATGCTTTTAATTCGTCGCAAAATGCAAATTGGATATTGTAGCATCGGTTTCCCAGTTTCTTAGGATTATATCCTTTTGACGCACCTTCTTGATGACCTTCTACGTTAATTACACTACTATCAATATCAATCGTAATGGATGTCAATTTACTTTTAGTGAGCAGTTTTTTAAAGACTTTAAAATTAATGTCTCTAAACATTTGGGTTGTCTTGAAGTTGAAGTTTCCTAGAAACCGTGACACTGTTTCAGGTTCTTTTACGGAAATATCAAACTCGTTGACGAGGGGATCATTTTGAAGTAGCTTTAGACGTTCTAACTTATCAATGCCAATGAAGTGACCGCAGAGCATGGTCTTTATATGATTCATCTTGATTTTATTTGTTGAGTCATTATCAAATACGAGGTCATTTTCAATAAAATCAAAAATCCCATTGCTTTTTGCATTCTCAAGGAGCAGAAAAAGACCTGCATTTGATGTTAGATTCTTAGCTTTGAAATCAATTTTATTAATCATAATTAGAACCCCTTTTTACTACTTTTCTTACTATTATTTTACCATATATCGAGTCATAAAAGCTGATAATTTAACATATTTTTGAGCACTTTTCTTTCACCCAATGGGTGAAAGCTGAATTTCGAAGGAATGCATATTTATCAAGGCTTTGATTATGCTTTTTGAAGTACTGACGTAGAATCTAGGTATGATTCATATCGGTGAGGAAGGTGCCCAGAAAACGGACACATCCAATTTGCAGGGCAATGCCCAGACGGTTGTGATCACCTCTGCTTTTTCCGATAAATTCCTTGTCTGCTTCATCAAGGTGAAAATATCGTGCCAGCTGAAGCTCATCCGGTTCACCGGTGAATCTGCCATAGCTTTCAGTCTGCTCAGTGGTCAGAAAGTCAACGGGCATATCGGCCTCCCTGCCTGACGGGCATTTAGTAACATTTTTCCAACCGTACGAAATGTTATAAATTATCGGACATCGTAAAACTGTTACATTAATATGTCTATTAAATCGTAAATTTGTAATAATAGACATGAGTTGTCCGATATTCGATTTAAGGTACATTTTTATGCGACTTTTTGGTTACGCTCGGGTCTCAACCAGTCAGCAGTCTCTTGATCTTCAGGTCAGAGCACTCAAAGACGCAGGTGTGAAAGCAAACCGTATATTTACCGATAAGGCATCCGGCAGTTCAACAGACCGGGAAGGGCTGGATTTGCTGAGGATGAAGGTGGAGGAAGGTGATGTCATTCTGGTTAAGAAGCTCGACCGTCTTGGCCGCGACACTGCCGATATGATCCAACTGATAAAGGAATTTGACGCTCAGGGCGTGGCAGTCCGGTTCATTGATGACGGGATCAGTACCGACGGTGATATGGGGCAAATGGTGGTCACCATCCTGTCGGCTGTGGCACAGGCTGAACGCCGGAGGATCCTAGAACGCACGAATGAGGGCCGACAGGAAGCAAAGCTGAAAGGAATCAAATTTGGCCGCAGGCGTACCGTGGACAGGAACGTCGTGCTGACGCTTCATCAGAAGGGCACTGGTGCAACGGAAATTGCTCATCAGCTCAGTATTGCCCGCTCCACGGTTTATAAAATTCTTGAAGACGAAAGGGCCTCGTGATACGCCTATTTTTATAGGTTAATGTCATGATAATAATGGTTTCTTAGACGTCAGGTGGCACTTTTCGGGGAAATGTGCGCGGAACCCCTATTTGTTTATTTTTCTAAATACATTCAAATATGTATCCGCTCATGAGACAATAACCCTGGTAAATGCTTCAATAATATTGAAAAAGGAAGAGTATGAGTATTCAACATTTTCGTGTCGCCCTTATTCCCTTTTTTGCGGCATTTTGCCTTCCTGTTTTTGCTCACCCAGAAACGCTGGTGAAAGTAAAAGATGCTGAAGATCAGTTGGGTGCACGAGTGGGTTACATCGAACTGGATCTCAACAGCGGTAAGATCCTTGAGAGTTTTCGCCCCGAAGAACGTTTTCCAATGATGAGCACTTTTAAAGTTCTGCTATGTGGTGCGGTATTATCCCGTGTTGACGCCGGGCAAGAGCAACTCGGTCGCCGCATACACTATTCTCAGAATGACTTGGTTGAGTACTCACCAGTCACAGAAAAGCATCTTACGGATGGCATGACAGTAAGAGAATTATGCAGTGCTGCCATAACCATGAGTGATAACACTGCTGCCAACTTACTTCTGACAACGATCGGAGGACCGAAGGAGCTAACCGCTTTTTTGCACAACATGGGGGATCATGTAACTCGCCTTGATCGTTGGGAACCGGAGCTGAATGAAGCCATACCAAACGACGAGCGTGACACCACGATGCCTGCAGCAATGGCAACAACGTTGCGCAAACTATTAACTGGCGAACTACTTACTCTAGCTTCCCGGCAACAATTAATAGACTGGATGGAGGCGGATAAAGTTGCAGGACCACTTCTGCGCTCGGCCCTTCCGGCTGGCTGGTTTATTGCTGATAAATCTGGAGCCGGTGAGCGTGGGTCTCGCGGTATCATTGCAGCACTGGGGCCAGATGGTAAGCCCTCCCGTATCGTAGTTATCTACACGACGGGGAGTCAGGCAACTATGGATGAACGAAATAGACAGATCGCTGAGATAGGTGCCTCACTGATTAAGCATTGGTAACTGTCAGACCAAGTTTACTCATATATACTTTAGATTGATTTAAAACTTCATTTTTAATTTAAAAGGATCTAGGTGAAGATCCTTTTTGATAATCTCATGACCAAAATCCCTTAACGTGAGTTTTCGTTCCACTGAGCGTCAGACCCCTAAAAGAACTTTCCGCTAAGCGATAGACTGTATGTAAACACAGTATTGCAAGGACGCGGAACATGCCTCATGTGGCGGCCAGGACGGCCAGCCGGGATCGGGATACTGGTCGTTACCAGAGCCACCGACCCGAGCAAACCCTTCTCTATCAGATCGTTGACGAGTATTACCCGGCATTCGCTGCGCTTATGGCAGAGCAGGGAAAGGAATTGCCGGGCTATGTGCAACGGGAATTTGAAGAATTTCTCCAATGCGGGCGGCTGGAGCATGGCTTTCTACGGGTTCGCTGCGAGTCTTGCCACGCCGAGCACCTGGTCGCTTTCAGCTGTAAGCGTCGCGGTTTCTGCCCGAGCTGTGGGGCGCGGCGGATGGCCGAAAGTGCCGCCTTGCTGGTTGATGAAGTACTGCCTGAACAACCCATGCGTCAGTGGGTGTTGAGCTTCCCGTTTCAGCTGCGTTTCCTGTTTGGGGTCGTTTGCGGGAAGGGGCGGAATCCTACGCTAAGGCTTTGGCCAGCGATATTCTCCGGTGAGATTGATGTGTTCCCAGGGGATAGGAGAAGTCGCTTGATATCTAGTATGACGTCTGTCGCACCTGCTTGATCGCGGCCGCGATAGCTAGATCGCGTTGCTCCTCTTCTCCATCCGCGTTCCAAGCTGCGGAAAGGCACCCATAAGCGTACGCCTGGTCGAGCAGGCGACGCGGATCGACGTCCAGCGCACGAGAGAATGCGTCCGCCATCTGTGCAATGCGTCTAGGATCGAGACAAAGGTCGTCTCTGTCAGCCGGATCGTAGAACATATTGGCGGCGCCAAAGCCCACTTCACCGACCAGACCGACGGGATCTATCACCAGCCAGCCGCGACTGGAGAACATGATGTTTTCATGATGCAGATCGCCATGTAGCCCACGCAGTTCCGAGGCATTGCTCATCATTTGATCGGCTATAATCGCCGCGTGGACGTAGTCAGTTTGACAACCTGCGTTTTGATCATCGCGCGCCCGCTGAAACAAAGCTGCAAAGCGATCCCGGATCGGGAGAAGGGCAGAAGGCAGGGGTTCCTCAGATGCGGCATACAGCTTCGCCATTAGTTCCGCTGCAATTTCGGTCGCCTGGTAGTCGCCGTGCTCGGCAACGATGTGAGAGAGCATTCGCTCCCCGGCATATTCGAGCAACATCAGATTGTTCTCACGACCGAGCAACCGGACTGCTCCCCTCCCATTGCGCCATACCAGATAGTCGGCCCCGCGCAGTTCATCAGCAATGTCTTCTATAGGTTTCAATCCCTTGACGATTGCAGGAGTCCCGTCTGGCAATGAAACTTTCCAAACGAGGCTGGAAAAGGTGTCCGCAATGAGAACAGGTTGCGAAACGTGCCAATGAGCAGGAAAAACAGGCGGCATGAACATCAACCCCAAGTCAGAGGGTCCAATCGCAGATAGAAGGCAAGGCGTTCGCGGTCGGGGGCTTCGATCCCCAATACATTGAATAGGACAGCGAAGGCGCGCTCTGCTTCATCTGGCGCTGCCCAGTTCTCTTCGGCGTTAGCAATCATGAGTGCCAAATCGGCATAGCGATCTGCTGTTCCGAGCCGCCCAAGGTCGATCAGACCCGTGCATTGAAGAGTTTTAGGGTCCACCATGAAGTTCGGCATGCAGGGATCACCATGGCAAACAACCATATCGGTGCGCTCTTGGTCGAGCCGCACCGGTAGCTCTCGTTCGACACGAGCCAAAAGATCGAGCTGCGGCGTACTCTTGTCCTCGTCCGGTAAGAAGTCGGGATTGACGGCATTGCGGGACACCACATCAACGGCGCGTCCGAACATTCGCGACAGCCTGCGCTCAAACGGACATTGATCAACCGATAGGCTGTGAACAGCGCCAAGTTGCTGCCCCATTGACGGCCACGCTTTGAGCAAATCCGCTCCAGACAGATCAGCCGCCGGTACTCCCGGAATTGCCGTTATCACCAAGCATGCACCCTCCTGTTCCTCCTGCCAGTTGATGACCTCGGGGCAAGCCACACCTCGACCTTTGAGCCAAATGAGGCGGTCACGCTCTCCAGCGAGCTCACCGCGGCGGGAAGCAGGTGCGATTTTCGCGAAGGCATGCCCGTCACCACGTCGAAAAACAAAATCACCAGATTCTCCGCCTCTGACAGGCAACCAGTCAGAATGCGATTCACCAAAAAAAATATTAGTTCGATTCAATGGAGGTTCCTTCAGTTTTCTGATGAAGCGCGAATATAGAGAAATATCCCGAATGTGCAGTTAACGAATTCTTGCGGTTTCTTTCAGCGCCGCCAATACCGCCAGCCCGTCGCGCAAGGGGCGCGGCTCGTGTGTGCGGATGAAGTCAGCTCCACCTGCGGCGGCGGCAAGCTCTGCAGCGAGTGTCGCGGCCCCGACATCCCCCGGACCACGGCCTGTGAGCGCGCGCAGAAAGGATTTGCGCGAAACAGACAGAAGCACCGGCAAATCGAAGCGCAGCCGCAATTCATCGAACCGCGCCAGCACCGAGAGCGAGGTTTCGGGAGCAGCCCCCAGAAAAAACCCCATGCCGGGATCAAGGACAAGGCGGTTGCGTTTGATACCGGCACCCGTCAGCGCCGCGATGCGCGCGTCAAAGAACGCCGCAATGTGATCCATGATGTCGCCAGCGGGTGCCTCGCGCCGATCTGCCTGCCCGTCTTGCACCGAATGCATAACGACGAGTTTGGCAGATGATTTCGCCAATTGCGGATAGAACGCAGCGTCTGGAAAACCGCGAATATCATTGAGATAGGCCACACCACGCGACAAGGCATAGGCTTGCGTCGCGGGTTGATAACTGTCGAGCGAGACGGGAATGCCATCTGCCTTGAGCGCGTCCAGCACCGGCGCGATACGCGCGATTTCTGTGTCGGACGAAACAGGCGCGGCGTCGGGATTGCTGGATGCCGGACCGAGGTCGATCACATCTGCCCCCTCGGCCATCAGCTTACGCGCCTGCGCAATGGCTGCGTCTGGCGCCAGATACCGGCCTCCATCGGAGAAACTGTCCGAGGTTATGTTGACGATGCCGAAAATGATGAGCGATTTATTCATGGGGGCTTCTATAATAATAATAATCGAGCATGAGTCTCATACGGATGCTCGGGTCGAAAGGGAATCCCCAGGCGAGTAACCTGTTTGCGGTGCTCCATTAGCTGCAGGAGCAGAATAGCATACATCTGGAAGCAAAGCCAGGAAAGCGGCCTATGGAGCTGTGCGGCAGCGCTCAGTAGGCAATTTTTCAAAATATTGTTAAGCCTTTTCTGAGCATGGTATTTTTCATGGTATTACCAATTAGCAGGAAAATAAGCCATTGAATATAAAAGATAAAAATGTCTTGTTTACAATAGAGTGGGTATCGGAGACGAAGAAGGACAAGGTACATGCTGACCGATACCAAGCTGCGCAATCTCAAGCCCAGGGACAAACTCTACAAAGTGAATGACCGGGAAGGTCTCTATGTGGGGGTCGCCTCAGAAAACGGAATCTATGGTCACTCCCGTTTTTGCAACACCGATTTTGACGACAAGTTGGCTTGCTTGAATCTATCCGGCGTCTGAATGGGATTTTATTCCCGCGCCTCGATGAGTTCCGCGCCTGATGAACCTCCAGAAAATATACGGCTTCAATGAGCCTTTCCGTTTTACAGGTTCCTCAACAGGCCGGTGGGCCGTTAGTATCATCAATATCAGTATTCGCAAAACCAGATGAATGATTGTTTAAACTGGTGTATTTCTGCCTTTATGCTTCGTAAGTTTGCTGTCGCGCCGTCAGTGCCCAGGCTATTCTGGCCAGCTTGTTTGCCAGAGCACAGGTGACGACAAAGTTGCTTTTCCGACACAACAACTCCCTGACCCAGTCGGCCAACTTGCCAGACTGGTGTTCCAGTTTTTGTATGAATACCCTGGCACACTGAACCAACAAAGTTCGGATCTTTTTGTTGCCCCGCTTGCTAATCCCTAACAATGTCGTCCGACCTCCCGTGCTGTACTGTCGGGGTACCAGCCCTGTTGCCGCCGCAAAGTCACGGCTGCTGGCGTACTGCTTCCCGTCGCCAATCTCAGTTGAAATAGTACTGGCAGTCAGCGTTCCAACGCAGGGAATACTCAGCAAGCGCTGTCCAACCTCATCTTCGTCCAACTTTCGTTTCAACTGAGATTCCAGATCTTTAATCTGCTCAACAAGATAGTGATAATGCTGTTGTAATTTCAGCAGTAACTGGCTGAGATAAAGAGGCAAACTACTGTCCTCAAGAAGGGTACTCAGTCGACTAATAACGGCAGCACCTCGCGGAACGCTGATACCAAATTCCAGCAGAAAAGCATGCATCTGATTAGTTGTTTTCACCTTATCCTGAACCAGGGATTCACGGACACGATGCAGAGCTCGCATTGCCTGCTGAGATTCGGTTCTGGGCTGCACGAAACGCATAGATGGACGTGATGCTGCTTCACAGATAGCTTCAGCATCAACGAAGTCATTTTTGTTGCTTTTAACGAATGGGCGGACAAATTGCGGTGATATCAGCTTTGGAAAATGCCCTAACTCTTCCAGCTTGCGTGCCATAAAGTGAGAACCGCCACAGGCTTCCATCGCGATGGTTGTTGCCGGGCATGTCGCCAGAAATTCGATTAGCTTTGGTCGGGTGAATTTTTTACGGTAAACGGCCTTCCCACGATGATCCTGACAATGAATATGGAAAGAGTTCTTACCCAGATCGATACCAATAAGCGCAATGTTTTCCATGATGGTTCTCCGAATGAAAGCCTGTCCTCAGCATAGTACTGGGAAGGAGGGAGTGACCATCTCATTAAATAAAGCACGCTAAGCCGGTTGCAGCGGTCGTAGCGGCCTGAACTTGCCCGCGCCGATCTTGGCGCTGCTGCGCCAGAGGTAATCGCCGGTGAGGTTGATGTGCTCCCAACCGAGCGGCGACAGGTACTGCAACAGCGCGTCATCAACGGCATGGCCGTTGCCACGCAGCGCGTGCGCAGCCCGTTCCAGATAGACCGTGTTCCACAACACGACGGCAGCCGTTACCAGATTGAGGCCGCTAGCCCGGTAGCGCTGCTGCTCGAAACTGCGGTCGCGGATTTCACCCAGGCGGTTGAAAAACACTGCCCTGGCCAGCGCATTGCGCGCCTCGCCCTTGTTCAGGCCGGCATGCACGCGGCGGCGCAGTTCCACGCTTTGCAGCCAGTCCAGGATGAACAGCGTGCGCTCGATGCGGCCCAGCTCGCGGAGCGCCACGGCCAGGCCGTTCTGGCGTGGGTAGCTGCCGAGCTTTCGGAGCATCAGGGAGGCCGTCACCGTGCCCTGCTTGATCGAGGTGGCCAGCCGCAGGATTTCGTCCCAATGGGCGCGGACGTGCTTGATGTTGAGCGTGCCGCCGATCATGGGTTTCAGCGCGTCATAGGCGGCGTCGCCCTTCGGGATGTAGAGCTTGGTGTCGCCCAGGTCGCGGATGCGCGGCGCGAAGCGGAAGCCCAGGAGGTGCATCAGGGCGAAGACGTGATCGGTGAAGCCCGCCGTGTCGGTGTAATGCTCCTCGATCCGCAAGTCGGACTCGTGGTACAGCAGGCCGTCGAGCACGTAGGTCGAATCGCGCACGCCGACGTTCACGACCTTGGTGTGAAATGGCGCGTACTGGTCAGAAATGTGGGTGTAGAACGTCCGCCCTGGGCTGCTCCCGTATTTCGGGTTGATGTGGCCGGTGCTCTCGGCCTTGCTGCCGGTGCGGAAGTTCTGGCCGTCCGACGATGAGGTGGTGCCGTCGCCCCAGTGCTCGGCGAAGGGATGGCGGAACTGTGCGTTGACCAGATCGGCCAGCGCCGCCCCGTAGGTTTCGTCGCGGATGTGCCAGGCTTGCAGCCAAGCCAGCTTGGCGTAGGTCGTGCCGGGGCAAGACTCCGCCATCTTGGTCAGGCCCAGGTTGATCGCGTCGGCGAGGATCGTGGTCAGCAACAGGTTCTTGTCTTTGGCCGGGTCGCCCGATTTCAGATGCGCGAAATGCCGAGTGAAGCCCGTCCATTCGTCCACCTCCAGCAGCAGTTCGGTGATCTTGACGTGCGGCAGGATCATTGCCGTCTGGTCGATCAGCGCTTGGGCGGTGTCGGGTACCGCCGCGTCGAGCGGCGTGATCTTCAAGCCTGACTCGGTGATGATGGCGTCCGGCAGCTCGTTGGCCGTCGCCATACGGTTGACGGTGGCAAGCTGTGTTTCCAGCAGCGTCAGCCGGTCGTTCAGGTACCGGTTGCAGTCGGTGGCCACGGCCAGCGGCAATTCGCTGGCCTGCTTGAGGCTGGCGAATTTCGCGGGCGGCACCAGGTAGTCCTCGAAGTCCTTGAACTGGCGCGACCCCTGCACCCAGATGTCGCCGGAACGCAACGCGTTCTTCATCTCCGACAGCGCGCACAGTTCGTAGTAGCGCCGGTCGATGCCGGTGTCGGTCATGACCAGCTTCTGCCAGCGCGGCTTGATGAACTCGGTCGGCGCGTCGGCGGGCACCTTGCGGGCGTTGTCGCTGTTCATGCCGCGCAGCACCTCGATGGCGTCGAGCACGTCCTTCGCGGCGGGAGCGGCCCGCAGCTGGCACTGTTGCAAAGTTAGCGATGAGGCAGCCTTTTGTCTTATTCAAAGGCCTTACATTTCAAAAACTCTGCTTACCAGGCGCATTTCGCCCAGGGGATCACCATAATAAAATGCTGAGGCCTGGCCTTTGCGTAGTGCACGCATCACCTCAATACCTTTGATGGTGGCGTAAGCCGTCTTCATGGATTTAAATCCCAGCGTGGCGCCGATTATCCGTTTCAGTTTGCCATGATCGCATTCAATCACGTTGTTCCGGTACTTAATCTGTCGGTGTTCAACGTCAGACGGGCACCGGCCTTCGCGTTTGAGCAGAGCAAGCGCGCGACCATAGGCGGGCGCTTTATCCGTGTTGATGAATCGCGGGATCTGCCACTTCTTCACGTTGTTGAGGATTTTACCCAGAAACCGGTATGCAGCTTTGCTGTTACGACGGGAGGAGAGATAAAAATCGACAGTGCGGCCCCGGCTGTCGACGGCCCGGTACAGATACGCCCAGCGGCCATTGACCTTCACGTAGGTTTCATCCATGTGCCACGGGCAAAGATCGGAAGGGTTACGCCAGTACCAGCGCAGCCGTTTTTCCATTTCAGGCGCATAACGCTGAACCCAGCGGTAAATCGTGGAGTGATCGACATTCACTCCGCGTTCAGCCAGCATCTCCTGCAGCTCACGGTAACTGATGCCGTATTTGCAGTACCAGCGTACGGCCCACAGAATGATGTCACGCTGAAAATGCCGGCCTTTGAATGGGTTCATGTGCAGCTCCATCAGCAAAAGGGGATGATAAGTTTATCACCACCGACTATTTGCAACAGTGCCCGCTGCCCTACCTCTCACTAGTGAGGGGCGGCAGCGCATCAAGCGGTGAGCGCACTCCGGCACCGCCAACTTTCAGCACATGCGTGTAAATCATCGTCGTAGAGACGTCGGAATGGCCGAGCAGATCCTGCACGGTTCGAATGTCGTAACCGCTGCGGAGCAAGGCCGTCGCGAACGAGTGGCGGAGGGTGTGCGGTGTGGCGGGCTTCGTGATGCCTGCTTGTTCTACGGCACGTTTGAAGGCGCGCTGAAAGGTCTGGTCATACATGTGATGGCGACGCACGACACCGCTCCGTGGATCGGTCGAATGCGTGTGCTGCGCAAAAACCCAGAACCACGGCCAGGAATGCCCGGCGCGCGGATACTTCCGCTCAAGGGCGTCGGGAAGCGCAACGCCGCTGCGGCCCTCGGCCTGGTCCTTCAGCCACCATGCCCGTGCACGCGACAGCTGCTCGCGCAGGCTGGGTGCCAAGCTCTCGGGTAACATCAAGGCCCGATCCTTGGAGCCCTTGCCCTCC
This sequence comes from Enterobacter cloacae complex sp. 309I3, assembly GCF_050031595.1. Lineage (NCBI taxonomy): Bacteria > Pseudomonadati > Pseudomonadota > Gammaproteobacteria > Enterobacterales > Enterobacteriaceae > Enterobacter > Enterobacter cloacae complex sp. 309I3. Next base: position 111,353 of record NZ_JBLGWI010000002.1, read on the forward strand.
CGCACGATGATCGTGCCGTGATCGAAATCCAGATCCTTGACCCGCAGTTGCAAACCCTCACTGATCCGCATGCCCGTTCCATACAGAAGCTGGGCGAACAAACGATGCTCGCCTTCCAGAAAACCGAGGATGCGAACCACTTCATCCGGGGTCAGCACCACCGGCAAGCGCCGCGACGGCCGAGGTCTTCCGATCTCCTGAAGCCAGGGCAGATCCGTGCACAGCACCTTGCCGTAGAAGAACAGCAAGGCCGCCAATGCCTGACGATGCGTGGAGACCGAAACCTTGCGCTCGTTCGCCAGCCAGGACAGAAATGCCTCGACTTCGCTGCTGCCCAAGGTTGCCGGGTGACGCACACCGTGGAAACGGATGAAGGCACGAACCCAGTGGACATAAGCCTGTTCGGTTGGTAAGCTGTAATGAAAGTAGCGTATGCGCTCACGCAACTGGTCCAGAACCTTGACCGAACGCAGCGGTGGTAACGGCGCAGTGGCGGTTTTCATGGCTTGTTATGACTGTTTTTTTGTACAGTCTATGCCTCGGGCATCCAAGCAGCAAGCGCGTTACGCCGTGGGTCGATGTTTGATGTTATGGAGCAGCAACGATGTTACGCAGCAGGGCAGTCGCCCTAAAACAAAGTTAAACATCATGAGGGAAGCGATGATCGCCGAAGTATCGACTCAACTATCAGAGGTAGTTGGCGTCATCGAGCGCCATCTCGAACCGACGTTGCTGGCCGTACATTTGTACGGCTCCGCAGTGGATGGCGGCCTGAAGCCACACAGTGATATTGATTTGCTGGTTACGGTGACCGTAAGGCTTGATGAAACAACGCGGCGAGCTTTGATCAACGACCTTTTGGAAACTTCGGCTTCCCCTGGAGAGAGCGAGATTCTCCGCGCTGTAGAAGTCACCATTGTTGTGCACGACGACATCATTCCGTGGCGTTATCCAGCTAAGCGCGAACTGCAATTTGGAGAATGGCAGCGCAATGACATTCTTGCAGGTATCTTCGAGCCAGCCACGATCGACATTGATCTGGCTATCTTGCTGACAAAAGCAAGAGAACATAGCGTTGCCTTGGTAGGTCCAGCGGCGGAGGAACTCTTTGATCCGGTTCCTGAACAGGATCTATTTGAGGCGCTAAATGAAACCTTAACGCTATGGAACTCGCCGCCCGACTGGGCTGGCGATGAGCGAAATGTAGTGCTTACGTTGTCCCGCATTTGGTACAGCGCAGTAACCGGCAAAATCGCGCCGAAGGATGTCGCTGCCGACTGGGCAATGGAGCGCCTGCCGGCCCAGTATCAGCCCGTCATACTTGAAGCTAGACAGGCTTATCTTGGACAAGAAGAAGATCGCTTGGCCTCGCGCGCAGATCAGTTGGAAGAATTTGTTCACTACGTGAAAGGCGAGATCACCAAGGTAGTCGGCAAATAATGTCTAACAATTCGTTCAAGCCGACGCCGCTTCGCGGCGCGGCTTAACTCAAGCGTTAGATGCACTAAGCACATAATTGCTCACAGCCAAACTATCAGGTCAAGTCTGCTTTTATTATTTTTAAGCGGGTAATGACTCCAACTTATTGATAGTGTTTTATGTTCAGATAATGCCCGATGACTTTGTCATGCAGCTCCACCGATTTTGAGAACGACAGCGACTTCCGTCCCAGCCGTGCCAGGTGCTGCCTCAGATTCAGGTTATGCCGCTCAATTCGCTGCGTATATCGCTTGCTGATTACGTGCAGCTTTCCCTTCAGGCGGGATTCATACAGCGGCCAGCCATCCGTCATCCATATCACCACGTCAAAGGGTGACAGCAGGCTCATAAGACGCCCCAGCGTCGCCATCGTGCGTTCACCGAATACGTGCGCAACAACCGTCTTCCGGAGCCTGTCATACGCGTAAAACAGCCAGCGCTGGCGCGATTTAGCCCCGACGTATCCCCACTGTTCGTCCATTTCCGCGCAGACGATGACGTCACTGCCCGGCTGTATGCGCGAGGTTACCGACTGCGGCCTGAGTTTTTTAAATGGCGGAAAATCGTGTTGAGGCCAACGCCCATAATGCGGGCGGTTGCCCGGCATCCAACGCCATTCATGGCCATATCAATGATTTTCTGGTGCGTACCGGGTTGAGAAGCGGTGTAAGTGAACTGCAGTTGCCATGTTTTACGGCAGTGAGAGCAGAGATAGCGCTGATGTCCGGCGGTGCTTTTGCCGTTACGCACCACCCCGTCAGTAGCTGAACAGGAGGGACAGCTGATAGAAACAGAAGCCACTGGAGCACCTCAAAAACACCATCATACACTAAATCAGTAAGTTGGCAGCATCACCCGACGCACTTTGCGCCGAATAAATACCTGTGACGGAAGATCACTTCGCAGAATAAATAAATCCTGGTGTCCCTGTTGATACCGGGAAGCCCTGGGCCAACTTTTGGCGAAAATGAGACGTTGATCGGCACGTAAGAGGTTCCAACTTTCACCATAATGAAATAAGATCACTACCGGGCGTATTTTTTGAGTTATCGAGATTTTCAGGAGCTAAGGAAGCTAAAATGGAGAAAAAAATCACTGGATATACCACCGTTGATATATCCCAATGGCATCGTAAAGAACATTTTGAGGCATTTCAGTCAGTTGCTCAATGTACCTATAACCAGACCGTTCAGCTGGATATTACGGCCTTTTTAAAGACCGTAAAGAAAAATAAGCACAAGTTTTATCCGGCCTTTATTCACATTCTTGCCCGCCTGATGAATGCTCATCCGGAATTCCGTATGGCAATGAAAGACGGTGAGCTGGTGATATGGGATAGTGTTCACCCTTGTTACACCGTTTTCCATGAGCAAACTGAAACGTTTTCATCGCTCTGGAGTGAATACCACGACGATTTCCGGCAGTTTCTACACATATATTCGCAAGATGTGGCGTGTTACGGTGAAAACCTGGCCTATTTCCCTAAAGGGTTTATTGAGAATATGTTTTTCGTCTCAGCCAATCCCTGGGTGAGTTTCACCAGTTTTGATTTAAACGTGGCCAATATGGACAACTTCTTCGCCCCCGTTTTCACCATGGGCAAATATTATACGCAAGGCGACAAGGTGCTGATGCCGCTGGCGATTCAGGTTCATCATGCCGTTTGTGATGGCTTCCATGTCGGCAGAATGCTTAATGAATTACAACAGTACTGCGATGAGTGGCAGGGCGGGGTGATGCTGCCAACTTACTGATTTAGTGTATGATGGTGTTTTTGAGGTGCTCCAGTGGCTTCTGTTTCTATCAGCTGTCCCTCCTGTTCAGCTACTGACGGGGTGGTGCGTAACGGCAAAAGCACTGCCGGACATCAGCGCTATCTCTGCTCTCACTGCCGTAAAACATGGCAACTGCAGTTCACTTACACCGCTTCTCAACCCGGTACGCACCAGAAAATCATTGATATGGCCATGAATGGCGTTGGATGCCGGGCAACCGCCCGCATTATGGGCGTTGGCCTCAACACGATTTTCCGCCATTTAAAAAACTCAGGCCGCAGTCGGTAACCTCGCGCATACAGCCGGGCAGTGACGTCATCGTCTGCGCGGAAATGGACGAACAGTGGGGATACGTCGGGGCTAAATCGCGCCAGCGCTGGCTGTTTTACGCGTATGACAGGCTCCGGAAGACGGTTGTTGCGCACGTATTCGGTGAACGCACGATGGCGACGCTGGGGCGTCTTATGAGCCTGCTGTCACCCTTTGACGTGGTGATATGGATGACGGATGGCTGGCCGCTGTATGAATCCCGCCTGAAGGGAAAGCTGCACGTAATCAGCAAGCGATATACGCAGCGAATTGAGCGGCATAACCTGAATCTGAGGCAGCACCTGGCACGGCTGGGACGGAAGTCGCTGTCGTTCTCAAAATCGGTGGAGCTGCATGACAAAGTCATCGGGCATTATCTGAACATAAAACACTATCAATAAGTTGGAGTCATTACCCCGGAACAAAACGGATATTAAGTCATTATCAGAAAAAATAAACGATGCGATGGTAGGGCACAATGGTTTATTCATTTCTATAAAAAACATGGAAAATGAAAAAATTGTTGAACTCTATGCCAAAAATTCTGTTGTTCCAGCGGTCCTGCTTAATAAGTCGGGTGATATTCTCGACTATATGATCCAGACGGAAGAAAATAACACCGTGTACCGCAGTATCTCGCGGCGGGTTGCCGTGACGCCGGAACAGGGTAAAAGCAAACATGTCATCATTACGGTTGCCACGGATACTGGGTATCACACCCTGTTTATGGATAAGCTCAGTACCTGGCTGTTCTGGTTCAATATCGGTCTGGTCTTTATTTCTGTTTTTCTGGGCTGGCTGACCACACGTATTGGTCTGAAACCGCTACGGGAAATGACCAGTCTGGCTTCCTCCATGACCGTACACAGCCTGGATCAGCGTCTTAATCCCGATTTGGCTCCGCCGGAAATTTCTGAGACCATGCAGGAGTTCAATAACATGTTCGATCGCCTGGAGGGGTCATTCCGGAAACTGTCAGATTTCTCGTCTGACATCGCGCATGAGCTGCGCACAGCGGTCAGTAATCTGATGATGCAGACGCAGTTTGCACTGGCTAAGGAAAGGGATGTTTCGCATTACCGCGAAATCTTATTCGCTTACCTGGAAGAACTGAAAAGGTTGTCACGAATGACCAGTGATATGCTTTTTCTGGCACGTTCAGAGCATGGTCTGCTGCAGCTGGATAAACATGATGTGGATCTGGCCGCCGAACTGAATGAATTACGTGAGCTGTTCGAGCCTCTGGCAGACGAAACAGGAAAGACAATCACCGTTGAAGGAGAGGGCGTTGTTGCCGGAGACAGCGATATGCTGCGACGTGCTTTCAGTAACCTGCTTTCCAATGCAATCAAGTATTCTCCCGATAACACCTGTACAGCGATACACCTTGAGCGTGACAGTGACTGTGTGAACGTGATGATTACGAATACGATGTCCGGCCAGGTTCCCGCTAATCTGGAACGTTTGTTTGATCGGTTCTATCGAGCTGATTCATCAAGGGTCCACAACACGGAAGGCGCGGGGCTGGGATTATCAATTACAAGGTCGATCATTCATGCTCATGGCGGCGAGCTGTCAGCAGAACAGCAGGGGCGGGAAATTGTGTTCAGTGTGCGCCTGTTAATGGATTAATCCCGTTCTTCAGGAGAAACCTGGAAGGTGACAAAATTGTCATCATTCAGTCACGCGATAAACAGAGGCGGTTTTTTATAATCATACATAAATCAGGAGCAGAGTGATAACGCAATCGCCTGGTTCCTGGAGTGATGAATAACCCGCCCTGAGATCAAATGCTTTCTCTGTTATAAGCCGTTGATTGTTTGGGTATGAAAACACCGGAGACCCAACCATGAAAAAGATCCTTGTATCATTTGTTGCCATTATGGCTGTCGCTTCATCCGCCATGGCTGCAGAGACAATGAACATGCATGACCAGGTAAATAATGCCCAGGCACCCGCCCATCAGATGCAGTCAACCTCTGAAAAAAGCGCTGTTCAGGGAGACAGTATGACAATGATGGATATGAGCGGACACGATCAGGCTGCAATGTCCCATGAAATGATGCAAAACGGCAACGCTTCTGCCCACCAGGACATGGCGGAGATGCATAAAAAAATGATGAAAGGCAAACCAGGGGCCACCAACGAATCAGCAACGTCATTTTCAGAAATGAACGAGCATGAAAAAGCCGCTGTTGTGCACGAGAAGGCGAATAATGGTCAGTCTTCCGTTATTCATCAGCAGCAGGCTGAAAAGCATCGCAGCCAGATCACCCAGAATTAACCCGCAGCTCCACTTGTTAGACCCTCATTTGACGCCGAAGTCACTGGCTTACGCTCCCGTCCGGGAGCGTTTTTTTTATTCTTTCATTTATCATTGAGTCTTATGGGAATGGATTTAATCAGTTACTTAATCCCTGCCTCAGCAACAAGTCCCGGAAAGAGCAGCTTTATATTCCGGGTTTTTCTGCTCATAACCTCAACGGTGGCGCTTAGGATGTACTTTGTAAGTACCCAGAGTGTGTGTCATCAGTACCGGTGTTAATGCACCAGCCCATTCCAGCCATGTATACCCATGTAAATCCCAACAGCAGCAATCAGGGCGCTTGAAATATAGGGGGCTCTTCTGGCGATGGTATTGAAGCCACTCCAGCGTTTGGCGACCTGACGAACGCTGATCGCCGCACCCACTCCAACCGTTACGAGGGTCAATGCCAGGCCGATACTGAAACAAACAACCAGTGTGGCACCCAGCGTAAGCGCTTTAAGCTGAAGGCAGATCAACAATACAGTTATAGCTGCCGGGCAAGGGATAAGCCCTCCTGTCAGTCCAAATATCAGGATTTGCCCGTTGGTTACTTCTTTCCCGTCGAAGCGGCGTTTTATGTCATTGGCATGAGCCAGTTCGTGAGCGTCCTGATACTCTTTCGAATTCACATCCAGCCCATCAAGCTCAGAGTGGTCATGGTCATGGTCGTGTTCAGCGAACGCCACATCATAGTCATGGACATGACCACGATGTCCCAGAGACAGACGTACGTTGAAACTGTGAGGCTCAGGGATGGGAGATGTTGACTCCAGATAATCACCATGATCAACAAATTCAAAAGTCTGAGAGATCGTACTGTTTTCCCGAAGTGTGGTTAATGAGATATCTTCAGAAGCCCATCTTTGGCCACTAAGAGTGCGTAGCCGCCAGTGGGGAAGTTGTCCTTCTTCAAAAATGGACAGTTCAACTTTTCCATGGCCAGTATCGATCAACCTTGTTTCGTCATGGTGATGATGTTCATTCTCCTGCATTCCCTCCAGCCAGTTTTTCTCACCGCTCCAGGTTCGCCAGAACATCCAAAAAGCCGTACCAAGGATGATCACTGAAGAGACCATCTGTAGCCAGGGTTCGGCTGATTCTGCGGTAAATTTATTACTGATATACATCCCTCCAAAAGCAATCAGCCATACGACTGCAGTGTGCGACAATGTTGCCGCGACACCCAGCATCACGGCCTGACGTACGGTGCCTTTTATAGCAATGATGAATGCTGCCATCATTGTTTTGGAGTGCCCGGGCTCCAGTCCATGAAGCGCGCCAAGCAGAATGGCGCTGGGGATGAAAAACCATGCGTTGCCTTGCTGAAGAAGTGTCGTAAATTCGTTCATGAGAATCATTCTTGGTTATTAAGTGTAGGCCGGATTCTACTCCCCCCCAGTAAAATATACTACCCCCCAGTAGAATAACGCTGGTATAGTTACATAAAATATCCAGGAGAGTGAGAGCCCACATGTCACATACCATCCGCGATAAACAAAAACTGAAAGCACGTACAAGCAAGATCCAGGGGCAGGTTGCTGCGCTGAAAAAAATGCTTGATGAACCTCACGAATGTGCCGCTGTACTGCAACAAATAGCCGCCATACGTGGTGCCGTGAATGGTTTATTGCGTGAAGTGATTAAAGGACATTTGACTGAACATATTGTTCATGAAAGTGAAGAACAGAAACGAGAAGAAGACCTGGACGTTGTGCTGAAGGTTCTGGATTCTTACATCAAGTGACAGTTTGGCTAAAAGCCCTGAGCATTAATTTATCTAAATAACACGTTATCAAGTGACGGTTTTGGGCTGTTTGTAGCGGCATAGTGAGTTTGTTTAATCAATGAGCTTTAAGATGCCCCCCTTCATGCAAGGCAACGCGTACATTTCTGGTACATCTACTTCCCTTACTTTGCTCAGGGCAACCCACATTGTTAAAGCCTCTACTCGCTGACCATCAAAATCACCCAACGTCAGATAATGGAAAAAAATTTTGGATGACATTTTGAAACGTGTCCTCTGCTGTGAACGTCGAGAGATGCTACGCGAGAAAGGAGATGACCTACTTAGTATCCTGTTAAGTAGGTCTATCTGAAGAAGTAGACAACTTTAAAGTCTTTTTCATGTTAAAGGAGACAACTTTAATGTCTGTGTACACCTACCTTTGCTCAAATCAAAATGTTCTGACATACCAAAATGGAGTGTAAAATGACTCAAAACCAGGGTTCTGAGCCAGTACCGGCGAGCCGGACAGGGCAGCTCATCAGCGCCCGGGATATGGCCATGCAGAAATTCGAAGAAGGGATGCGGTTAATCTCGGAAGCGTCGGAACTGTGCGGTCTCTCTCTCTTCACCAGCAGAATTATGCAGCCCAACGCATTTGGTCTTCCGTCGTCACTGGATCGCACCATCGAGGAGGGGCGTAAGGAAATTGACCGTAAAACGTGGAAAAGGCTCTTTGAAGAAACAGGTATGGACCGGTACTGGAACCATAAGCAAAAAGAAGCCTTTAACGAATCCCTTCGTACGGATCCGCCCGTCGCTTCCCTGGAGATTGTTAAGGGAACATTACAGCATGCACTGGCTAACAGACGAGACACCCTTGCAGAAGGTTTCGTTGATGTTCTCAACAAGCTTGACCGAAGTTTCAAAAGCAATGCCAGGCAATATACAATGCCAAAAAAGCTTGTTCTTCGGGGGATTTTTCCTGGTGTGAACGTGCTGAGGTACAACGGTTTCTCGCAGGACAATCACTTTTGTTTACGCGACTTTGAGAATATTGTATGCATCTGTTCTGATACTCCAACACCTGCAACCGGCGGTGGGCTGAGTATGGTCGACAGGCTGACGGCCATGAGAAATACAGAATTCACAGGCGAGGTCAGTGATGAGAATGGCTGGCGGTGTCGCCTGTTTGAGAATGGAAACGTTCATATTTGCATCGACAGTATCTCGCTTCTGAATGCTCTGAACGATCTTATCAGCATATATTTTGCAAACCAGCTTCCGGCCGCAGGAAAAAAATGATGATTGAAAATGATAAAGAAAAAAGCCTGAACGATGCTACCCCGCCAGAGGTGCAGAATGACATCCGCAGCGAATCCACTGAAAAATCAAAGGAAATGGGTCGTTCAAGGTACTCATCTATCGCGATGATCGATTACTTCAATGCAATCGAACGTCTGTGCAAAGAGAAAGAAATTAACCCGGAAAATATCGATCTGAGCTTCAAAGTTCACTGGCTCAGAAACGCTGTTGGCGGCTCGTTTGCAAGGTCACAGGAGATGTTCGCGGAGTACCAGAAGTATGTTAAAGAGGTTCCTGAAGAGGCCCGTTACCTGGATATACCCGATGAGGTAAAGGTTGCACTCGGCGATATTATCTCGTACATCACCTGGCACTACCGTAGAAGCTATACCGCAATACAGAATGATAGTGTTAAAAAAGCTGAAGCACGTAGCATGCAGCTGGAGGAGGAGGTAACGCAGCTGTTACAGCGGCTTGAGCAAAGCGCTACCGATATGGATGAGCTGAAACTTGAGAATCAGGCACTACAGGGTCGATTAGAGATCCGGGACAGTACCGTCAAGGAGTTAGAAACAAGGCTGAATGTTGCCGAAGCAGAACTCGAAACCTGCCATCACCAGTTAGATAGCACACGGCATGAATTGAGCCTCGCACAGCAGTCAAATGACTCACTCTCCCAGCAACTGGCTGAACGTAAAACAGAGATCGCTGGTCACCTTGAATATCAAAAAAAGCTGAACGAAGAGATCAACACGCAGCGTTCTGATAACGCCGGTCTTTCCAGACAATGCGACCAGTTAAGTCAGACTGTGTCAGATACAAAGGCAGAGAGGGACAGGTTTGAACAGGAATTGATTGCTGCACAGAACCTTTGTACTGAGCTGAAAAGTGCACTGTCCGGGAAAGAGGGTGACCTGGTGGCGGTGAATGCCGAACTTACTGAACTCCATAAACTAAACGAGTCGCTGAGCGCCGACCTGAATAAAGTAACTTTGGTCAGCCAGGGCTATGAAGCGGAAGTGGCTGAACAAAGCAATGAACTCAAAACGCTCCAGGCCAAAGTAATGAAGCTGGAAGCTACCCTGGAGGCGGAGAAAACAATCTCAGAATCCCTGAAAGGCACCATTGATACATTAACTGGTGCAATGGCAGGGGGAGGTACTGGAAAGTCAAAACAGCCGCGTAGCAGAAAAACATCATGATAAATGAAGCCAGGTTGATACACTTCTCTGCATCCCCTGGCACATAAGAACTTCTGCGGACATTCAGCCCGTCCGCAGGAGTTTTCGTCCTTCAGTCAACAAATGCACTACCTTTTTTGAGTCTCCACTTTCCAGAGCAGAAAACACGTTACCGATTCTACCAACAGCTTGTATCTGAGTGATAACCCCAGTCTTGTAATCATCTAGGATCCCTGACAGGAAAGCGTTCAGTTTTGTCTGTTCGCTTAGCGAAAGCATGTAGGACATTTTTTCTCCATTTTAAGCAGGTGTGTCAGTTGAAAGAGGTTTGCGTGATTCTGGAAAATGAGGCAGCACCATAGTTTCAGATGCTGTGGTCGCATCCCAGTGCCACCATCCATAAGGCCCATATTCACGGTTGTAATAATCTTTTTTGAGTTGCTTTCGGGCCAGATAAGCAGGAGTGGCCATACCAAATACTTCCATCGGGAACGGCTTATCGCTTTTTGTGTCGAGCAGGTAGAAGTCAGGGAACACCTCACTAATACTCGCATCATAACGCATGGGCTTAACGTACTGCCGGTGCTCTGCATCCAGCTTTTCTGCAACAACCGCCTCATAGGAGGAGTCCAGAGGTATCCAGTTCTCGCTAACGTGCATCAGCACAATTTGATGAGCTCTTACAGAAGGGCCTCTGCCGGTTACCGCAGCTGGTGACGTCAACGCAAAGACAACTATTTTCGCCCCGGATTTCCATGCTGCGTACTCCGATGAAAATCGTTTCTTTACGCTATCCCAATGGACTTCTGAATTGAAAAAAATCAGCGGTAGCCCCCCAAAATTCCGCAGGGGTAAAAATTTAAGTGGCTTCTCATGCTTTTCAGCATCGTAGCGAGGTAAAACTGACAGGAGCATGAGACGTTTATCACTCATCGCCTGTGATGAAAGACGCTGAATTTGCGACTGAGCGACAGGTTGTTTCGGGTCAGGTACACCAATGAATAAATGGTCACCTATGCAGGCTCTGCCGGTACGAATTTGTTTAGCGGTTTCAAGCAGACGATACCGTACCAGTGAATCGTTACGTTTCCCTGCCATTTTCGGGTACCAGACATTCAGACCAGACTCTGTCCACAAAAGACTAAGCAAGCCCAGGAGGGTCATTGAGGCCTGACCTCCTTCTGGTCGCTGAACATGGGGCAGGGGAGGCACTTCTGATTTTTCAGGAGGATCTTTCTCTGTCATACCGATACCGAGCCTTACAGCCATATCACCTTCGGTTGTAATCCGGACCACACCACTCGCATATCCTTTCAGGCCGGTATGCCGGGCATCAAGGGAGAAGAATACACAGGAAGGATCATGCTCAATGCCCGTGTTAGCGGCTTTGACGAGAATAAAGGCATCACCGTTCGGTAAAGCACGAACATAAAGTCGCTTTTCTCCTTTTCCACGACATCCGCAGGTGATGACTGATTTTTGACCTGAGGTGTGGTGTGCCTTTTTAAGAGCCGACTGCCACCCTTTAGCAAACTCATCCTGCGTTTGAAAGTCAGGTGAATACCTTTTGACGTTTGGATCGTCGTCGTAAGCAATCATCACTGCGAATTTTTGGCTCATAGTAGTCTCCTAAACAGGAAGTTTAATATCCCAACCAGAGCAACACTTCCTGAGCGTCATACTGTTCCTTTACGCCCATGTCGCTAAAGAATTCTTCGAAATCTGTTTCGGGAACGCAATGCCTGGACAGTTCTTGTAATGCTCGTTCTTTAGATACCGTCTCACCTTCAGCTGATTCGAAATACGTCATGGTTGACCTCTGACATTATTACAACAATCTTAAGCATTTAAATTGATGAAGGAGCTCAGGTCAGCTGACTTCGTCGTAAAACTGCCGCAAGCGCTGGGAGGCTGCAAATTCAATTCGTGACTTCAGCAGTTTGGCGACGGCCGCAAAGACATCAACGACCACGGAGTTCCCAAACTGTCTGTAAGCCTGTGTATTGGACACAGGGATACGGAAAACACTTTCCCCGGGTTTATCGAAGCCCATTAGCCTGCTGCATTCACGTGGCGTTAGCATGCGTGGCCGACGGTCCATGTTGTATGTGTTATGGAAATCAGTTTCTCCCAGTTCATGAGACCAGCCCCGATCAATAAGAATTTCAGATCCGTCTTTCATATAGCGGCTTGAGAGGGTTCTGGTGACACTATTAACATTGGAAGGATCTACTAGTCCAAAACCAAAACCATTGCCTTTTGCCGCATGTTTCTTTGCATAGTTGTATAAGTACTCCCAGAGTTTAGGGGAGAGGATGTATTTACTATCTACGCTCGGATCCAGTAAATCTGAGAGAGAAGGGCGCTTGTCCGGATAAAAGTCTTTAATGTCTCTCAGAGTAAAACCGTCTTTCAGACGTAGGTCGCGGCGAAAACCAATAAGGACGATACGTTCACGGTGCTGGGGTCGGAAATGACGGCCATCGATGACTTTAGGATCATCCGCGCCCGTGCTTTCGCTGTTTGCGACGTCGTAGCCAAGCTCATCGAGCGTTTTCATGATGATGTTAAAGGTATTACCCTTATCGTGACTCTTCAGATTTTTTACGTTTTCCAGAACAAAAATTGCAGGTTGTTTTGCCCGGATGATCCTGGCCACATCAAAGAAGAGCGTACCCTGAGTGTCGCACTCGAAACCGTGTTTGCGACCCATAGAGTTCTTTTTACTGACACCGGCGATGCTGAATGGCTGGCATGGAAATCCCGCAAGAAGAACATCATGATCCGGGATAGAGGCATCGATAAATTTGTATGCCTCGTCATCAGTAACCTCGGGCCGGTTGCTAAGAGTGATGTCACGGATGTCTGAATTGAAGCGGTGCTCGTTCTCATCGCAATACCAGTTCGCCCGGTAAGTACGGCTGGAATAAGTATTCCATTCGCTCGTGAAAAGACATTTACCACCGATGGCATCAAATCCGCTTCGCAGTCCACCTATCCCTGCAAACAGATCGATAAAGCTAAAGTGCCTGTCCTCATAATCAGCAGGTCGTGAAGGTATTAAAGTCTGTAGATAGCGTCCATCTGCGATACTCAGCTCACAATGCTCAGGTATGCATGTAACCTGACGTTTAAGGGATGCACGGGACCAATTACTGCCATTTTCATCATTTAATACCTGAGCCAGATATTTCAGGTCATAAATGGTCGAAGCTGTTAACAAAGTTTTGTGGATCAGAGATGGTGTTTTATCCACATCATTCAGGTCTGTCTCAAGATCATGAGTGTAACGTTTCATCCAAACTCTCTCAGGAATAATATCTTTGAGATAGATTAACACGCTTAATTTGGATTATTTTTTGGTTCAGGTTCTAAATTTATTGTGATTATTCTGCCTTTAAGTTGCAAAAAGATTGGTTTTAAGCCCGCCCATGAAATAATGACTTGTTAAAATACTGCCTGTAAATAGGCTTGTGGATACATGTCTGTACTCAACAAATCAAGGTGAAATGATGTTTTTTTTAACAAAGTTACTTTTGCCCATCATGATTGTTGTATTCCCAGTGGCGTCCTGGGGGAACTCAACAACTTTTGAGGCAAAGGTGGTTAAGATTGTTGACGGTGACACCATAACTGCGTTGGATGCTCAAAACACAACCATCAAAATACGGATGTATGGTATAGACGCTCCTGAATCTAAACAGGCTTTTGGCCAAAAAGCAAAACAGGCCTTAACCACAGCTATAGCAACTAAAATCGTTACCGTGATAGACCATGGTACGGATATCTATGGCCGTATGTTAGGTACCATCTGGTTAGATGGATATGATATCAATGCCTCTATGGTGGACAGTGGATATGCGTGGGTTTATCGGTTCGAAGATAACGCCATTGTCCCTGGCTATATCAAATATGAATCCGCAGCACAAAAGGAGGCAAAAGGGTTATGGGCAGACACCAACCCTGTCCCACCATGGCAGTGGAGACAGGCAAACGAAAAGCCCAGAAAGGTGAAAGGGAAGAAATAACCATGATGAAAGAGCCTCATCCGTTACTTCAGTTGGTACTAAACGATTCCGGTCGTCTAACCATGCCTGTTTATTATAGAGATCAACAGTATTGCCCGACTTGCCTTACAAAGGTGTTGAAGAGTGAGGATGGAAGTTTGGCGCACCTCGGGGAAATAAATCAAAATACATGTAGACCTTCTATTTCAGTAGTTGTGACAAAAGCAATTATTGAAATGTTATGTGACGGGGAAAAAATATTTGTAAATCCAATACGATACCGAGGCCGGGTGCTGGCACCCTCAGTAATTTTTTCTCCCGACACTCACACTTTCAAACCGTTTATAAATACAGACTATCAGCCTGTGGGAGCAAACTGGAAAAGTGAAAAGGGATATAAACTCGGTCTGTTTTATCTCAAAGATCGAGCCAACTCTATCAATAAAGAGGAATTTGATTTCATTGCCGTTATAGACCCTAAGGCAATGCAGAAAGAATTTATTTCGGCCTGGTCTGAGGTTGATGAAAAAAATCCATTGGAAACGCTGAAGCAGATCTTACGATCTAAAAACAACTCTTCTTTATGGGTAAAATGGCCTGGCAAAATTGAGCATGCGCAAAAAGGAAATTGCAACGAAAATTACTGGTTCGATTATCAATCTGATAATCAGGAAGTGAACTGTACGGTCTCTGTTGTAGGTATCGAAGGTAACAGTTCCGGTGAGACAATTTATAGATTGCAAACTTTGCTAAAGCGTAAGCTCAATGAATATCAACTGGTTCGGTCTTTAGGGACTATTATGCTTCTTGATAATACCGGGAATATGATTCCATCAAACCATCCTTATTTTGAAGTCATCTCAAAAGCATGTATAAATGGAGTGCGTGACTTTGTTCGTCAAAACCCGTGGGTAGTCTGACGGTCAACTATAAAGCATAATATAATTAGTAATAACAAGGAACAGACATGAATGAAAACTCAGTAATCTTAATAAGTTTATTTTGGTTTTTTTTTGGATCGAGTGTTGTAGCTGGTTTTATGGATGCATCATTATATTGCTGGATTTTTGCAGCCATAAGCGCATTGTTTCTTCTTTCGGTGATACAAACACCAAAGGAGTTAACGGTATCTATTCTTCTTGCGGTACTTATGGCAAGCTCCGCAGGTGTTTTCATTCTGGCTTATAAAGTCAAAACGAATGTCGTTTCACCAATCTATCTCTTAAAAAAGCCTACTGCATACATGGCTGAAATAGATAACCGAAGGATTTATGGTTACTAAATATTTTGCAATTGCATCATTTGACGGTCCGGGTTTATTTACCCACAGCATCGACTAATTCAAGAGGTTACATATGATAGTTTCAGAAGCAATTTTTTATTCTTCTATTATTTCCTGGGTTCTTTATTGGTGGTTTATTGGAAATATTACTAAAAAGGTAGGGATGCTTGTTGTTCCACTCACGCTTACCTTCGGATGTTACATTTATGCAATTCATTTGGATGATTCCGAACAGCAAACCAATTTACGTTGGGAGCAGATCGGTTTTATTACCTTTATAATTGTGATAATGTGGGCAGGAAAGTTTGTGATGAAAAGACTATCTGAATGATGATCTAATCCACACTTTTCGATATCTTAGAAAAGTAACTTTGTGAGCAAACAGTCATATGACATGCAAAACGCTGATCTCAAAGACAGATGATGGATACACATTTAGCATTTCACCTTACGAAGACGGGTACCGCTTATCAGTCTCGCCTGAAAATCGTCACAATGGTACCCAAAGCTTTGACGGCTGGTTCCCACGTTTTTTTTCCGAACCACAGTATGCCAAATCATCTTTAACTAAGTTTCTCGGTGAGTCCTTAGTATGGGAAGAAGATTCAAGTAATGCTCTATGAGATTACTTATTATAAATTTTTCTATTAATCTCCATGGAGTGATATATGAATTTGGCCTATTTTTTATTTTTGTCTATAACTGTTATGCTTACGAGCTTTATTATTAAATCACTTGTCGTATTGGTAAAGTTCAAATTACTTCGTGATGAACGTCTCGAATATACCAGCAATAAAAATATTGATGAGATGTACGATTTAATGAATGCGAAGGAAGAAATCCTCATAAGGCATCATAAGCAGATGTTGGCATTGCATCTTTCACTATTAATATTCGTTCTATTTATTGCTTACATTTACTAAAAATAATTTTATTCAACATTTCAACAAAGGGTTTTCAATGGAAAGCTTCGAAACTGAACAAATGATTCAATATGCTTTCTACATAAATATCGTAATAACGACTGGTTTGGCATGGTTTTGCTTGCGGTCAGGATTGCATTACAATTTTTTCAGAAAAGCAGAGAGTGCCAGAACAAAAGGGCTGAGTAGTACCTCTACTGAACACGGTCCAGCAATTGTGAGAATAAAGAAGCTACAAGCATTAGTAGATTTTATTAGTAACTGTGCTTTTCTAATCCTTTCAATTGGCACAGCTTATATTTTGTATTTTTGGATCCACAGTTAACTCATACAAGGTAACTTCGGCAAATAACAACTTCTAATGCAGGACTTTAATAACTATAACGGATGCTACATGAAAAACGACAGTTTAATTACGCGGTATAAAATACTTAAAGGCGAACGCGATGAGTCTATCTTCACCATAATAATCGCGCTAGTAGTAAAGCTGGGGCTGGTAGCCCTGGCATTCTATCTGTTGCTTGGTTCCACGATTGATTGGTCAAGCTGGAAAACCTATGCCGCCATGTTGATCTTTGGAGCATTTCTCTAAAAGGATGACCACGGCAATACCAGGTCAGACAACAAGGTCGTTAGCATGATCGTTGGAAGCAACGGAAGCACCTTGAAAAAGGTCGGCAGCACTATAAAATCCATCAGCAATGCACACAAATAAACTACTGGTATCTTAAAATGAAAGTGAAAGAGTTGATCGCCATGCTGAACGAAAGAGACCCTGAGGCAATTGTTCTGATTTCCGGCTATGAAACGATCGGCGGCACGGAAGTCGCAGAAGCTGATTTGCTCATTGATATGCAGTCAATATGCTTAGAACAGGCTGATAATCTCACAGGAAACCGTAAAGTTGTTTCTTCCGGTGGTGAAGATTCAGTTTGGTTAGGCTGGAAAGATGATTACCGTACAAAGGTGTTTTTAGAAGATGCCCAAATTCCTGATCAAGATGAATGACGGTCAGCGTTGGCTTCAAAGGCAATCTATCAGTACGTGAAACGTAAATGTTAAAAAATAACCACATATGAATCAATAACTTATGTCAAAGCTAAGTAGAGATGTCCGGGGTGGGGCAAAGTTCAAATGTCCTTTGATAATATTGAATTCCTGGATAAAAATCGCATCTTAACCTCTTCGTTTGAGTACCTTGTTGGGTTGACCCCGTATTCGCTTTATTTGTAGTATTGGGCTGCTTTGAAGTGTTTCATGTTCAAACGCGACGTGTTCTGTAAGTTCTTCCTGACAACAGAGCCGACAATATATACACATCCGCTATGGAGAATCTGACAACCGCTATGCGTATTACGCCACCCTGAGTTTTTCCTTCCTCTGTCGTACTGAGCAAGCCTCAGCACGCACTCAATAACATCCCGTCTGCGGATGTGCTTTACCGTACGTAAAAATGTAGCCCTCCAGGGCTGACTGTATCTAAAAACTGAGAAATTACTATGTTGCTGTCCTCGACGCGTAAGGACTGGCTGGGTAACGTCCGTGGTGACGTTCTGGCCGGTATTGTTGTCGCGCTCGCACTCATTCCAGAAGCGATCGCCTTTTCCATTATCGCCGGTGTTGATCCCCAGGTGGGCCTCTACTCGGCGTTCTGTATTCCTCTCGTTATGGCCTTCTTTGGCGGACGTCCGGCGATGATTTCGTCCTCCACCGGTGCAATGGCTCTCCTGATGGTGACGCTGGTGAAAGATCATGGCTTACAGTATTTACTGGCTGCCTCCATACTGACCGGGGTATTCCAGCTGATAGCCGGATATCTGAAGCTTGGCGGGCTGATGCGTTTTGTTTCACGCTCAGTGGTCACGGGGTTTGTTAATGCACTGGCAATACTGATTTTTATGGCCCAGTTGCCTGAGCTGACCAATGTGACATGGCATGTTTATGCCATGACTGCGGCAGGGCTGGGGATCATCTATCTCTTCCCTTATATCAACAAAACCATTCCTTCACCGCTTGTGTGCATCGTGGTGCTGACTGGGATTGCCATGTGGCTGCATCTGGATGTGCGAACCGTCGGGGATATGGGGAAACTTCCCGACAGTCTGCCGGTCTTCCTGCTCCCGGACGTGCCTTTAAATCTTCAGACGCTGCTCATCATCCTGCCATATTCTGCGGGGCTTGCGGTGGTTGGCCTGCTTGAGTCGATGATGACCGCCACTATCGTGGATGACATGACCGACACGCCAAGCGACAAAAACAGGGAGTGCAAAGCTCAGGGCATCGCGAACATCTGCACATCCTTTATCGGAGGAATGGCAGGCTGCGCGATGATTGGGCAATCTGTTATCAACGTAAAATCCGGTGGACGCGGACGACTTTCAACCCTCACGGCGGGCGTGGTGCTGCTTTGCCTGATTGTGTTCCTGCGCAACTGGGTCTCCCAAATTCCGATGGCAGCGCTGGTCGCGGTGATGATTATGGTTTCCATCGGGACATTCTCCTGGCGCTCCATTGCCAACCTGCGGACACACCCCCTTTCAACCAGCGTGGTCATGCTTGCCACCGTCGCGGTTGTGGTGGCAACACATAATCTGGCCTTCGGTGTGCTGACCGGTGTACTGATTGCTTCGCTCAATTTTGCCACTAAAGTATCCCGGTTCATGCGTGTAACCTCAGTTCTGGAGGGGACGAGCCGGACGTATACCGTCACCGGCCAGGTATTCTTTGCATCAGCAGACCGCTTTACGAGCCACTTTGATTTCCGTGAAGCGATTGAGAATGTGGTGATAGACGTTTCACATGCCCATTTCTGGGACATCACGTCCGTCAGCGCCCTGGATAAGGTGGTCATTAAGTTCCGTAGAGAGGGCGCCGGGGTTGAAATACGTGGGATGAATGAAGCCACCCGCACCATCGTTGACCGGTTTGGTGTTCACGATAAACCTGAAGAAGTCGAAAAACTGATGGGCGGTCATTAACAGACTGGAGGGAAAACTATGAATAATACTGTTACAGCCTGTGTGGACGGTTCACTTTCAACGCGGTCAGTGTGTGAATATGCGGCGTGGGCAGCCCGCACTTTGCAATCACAGCTAGCACTGTTGCACGTTATCGAAAAAGACAGCACCCCGGTAGTGTCAGACCTGACCGGCACTCTCGGCATAGACAGTCAGCAATTGCTGACCGATGAGCTGGTAGAAATTGAAGGGCAACGTAATCGCCTGCTGATGGCCCAGGGGAAAGCAATACTGGAAAGTTGTGCTGAACTGCTTCAAAAACAGGGAAGCCCGGATGTGCTTTTGATGCAAAAACACGGTACACCGGATGAAGTTCTGGCAGAGCTGAGCGACCTTCGTCTCATGGTGCTGGGGCGTCGGGGTAGCCAGCATCCGGTAGGCTCTCATCTGGAAAGCGTTATTCGTCTGCAAAAGAAACCCCTACTGGTTGTTCCGGAGAACTACTCAGTGCCTTCCAGAGTCATGCTGGCTTATGATGGCAGTGAAGAAAGCAGGAGTAACCTGGAACGTCTGACGATGAGTCCCTTACTCAGGGGGCTGGAGTGCCACCTTGTCATGGTAAACGGTAAGAAGGAAGAGCTGCTGACCGCACAGCAAATTTTACGTGACGCGGATATAGAAAACAGCACAACACATCTTACCGGGCAATCAGTCGGGGACGCGCTTATTCGTTACGCCGAGGAAAATGCTGTCGATCTGATAGTGATGGGGGCCTACGGTCATTCCAGGTTGCGGCAGTTCTTTATCGGTAGTCATACCTCCGAAATGCTGCAAAAGACGCAACAACCGCTTCTTATCCTCCGTTAGCACTGATTATCTTAAATAAAAAAGGGCGAGTTCTCTCGCCCTTCGTCACAAGAACACGTTTAGTTCAGCCGGTTACCTTTTTCATCAACTACCTTCTCACCGTCCTCTTTCGTGAACGCGCTTTTCTGCGCATCGGGAAGAATATCCAGCACGACTTCAGAAGGGCGGCATAGCCGGGTACCCAGCGGCGTTACCACGATAGGGCGATTGATCAGAACAGGGTGCTGCAACATAAAATCGATTAACTGCTCGTCAGTAAAGCGGTCTTCCGCCAGCCCTAACGCTTCAAAAGGTTCGACATTCTTACGCAGCAGCGCTCGTACCGTGATCCCCATATCCGCAATGAGTTTTACCAGCTCAGCTCGTGATGGTGGGGTTTCAAGATAATGAATAACGGTCGGCTCTGTACCGCTGTTGCGGATCATTTCAAGGGTATTGCGTGACGTGCCGCAGGCCGGGTTGTGATAAATGGTAATGTTGCTCATATCAGTATCTCATTACAAAGTGAAAGACAGACGAAGCGCCAGTGCTGCAAGCGTGACAAACAGCACGGGGATTGTCATGACAATGCCCACCCGGAAGTAATATCCCCAGGTAATTTTGATATTTTTCTGCGACAGAACGTGCAGCCACAGTAACGTTGCCAGACTGCCGATAGGGGTAATTTTTGGCCCCAGGTCGCTGCCGATGACGTTGGCGTAAATCATCGCTTCTTTGATAACACCGGTCGCTGTGCTGCCATCAATCGACAGCGCCCCGACCAGCACGGTCGGCATATTGTTCATCACTGATGACAGGAAGGCCGTCAGGAAGCCCGTACCCAGCGTTGCCGCCCACAATCCCTGCTCTGCCAGCTGATTCAGCAAGGAAGAGAGATAGTGGGTCAGACCGGCATTTCGTAAGCCGTAGACCACCAGGTACATCCCCAGCGAGAAGATAACGATTTGCCAGGGCGCACCACGCAGCACCTTACCGGTGTTAATGGCATGCCCTTTTTTCGCAACAGCAAACAGAAGCAATGCACCAGCGGCTGCGACCAAACTGACCGGTACGCCCAGCGGCTCCAGTCCGAAGAATCCCACCAGAAGCAACACCAGAACCAGCCAGCCGGTTTTAAAGGTATTCACATCACGTATAGCGTCTTTCGGTTCTTTCAACAGAGAAACGTCGTAAACGGCGGGAATGTCCTTACGGAAAAACAGATGCAGCATCACCAGCGTAGCCGCAATCGCGGCCAGGTTAACCGGGACCATCACGGCGGCATATTCTGAGAAACCAAGCTTAAAGAAATCCGCCGAGACGATATTCACCAGGTTTGAGACAATCAGTGGCAGGCTTGCCGTGTCAGCGATAAACCCTGCGGCCATGATAAACGCTAAGGTTGCTCCCCGGCTGAATCCCAGCGCCAGCAGCATCGCGATAACGATAGGTGTCAGGATCAGTGCCGCACCGTCGTTGGCAAACAGTGCCGCAACCATCGCACCAAGCAGGACGATCCAGGTGAAGAGCAGCCGCCCCCGGCCATTCCCCCAACGGGCAACGTGCAGCGCGGCCCATTCAAAGAAGCCGGATTCGTCGAGCAGAAGACTGATGATGATCACGGCGATAAAGGTGGCGGTCGCATTCCACACTATCTGCCAGACCACCGGAATATCCCCCAGATGAACGACGCCAGTCAGCAATGCCAGAATTGCGCCCAGTGAGGCACTCCAGCCAATCCCCAGCCCTCTGGGTTGCCAGATAACCAGGACGAGCGTGAATAAAAAGATAGCACCAGCCAGTAACATCAGAAACTCCATTCACATTTGTTTATTCGGATATATATATCGCCATCAGCAGGAGACAGATGCCACGCTACTGAGCTTGTTGCGTATGTTTTCTCGTTCACAGTTCCAGGCTGTATCAATAATACCCGCAGCCCATGCTGGCATGTGTGGCGACAGTCGGTAATGCACCCATTTTCCTTCGCGACGGTCGATGACCAGCTCGGCTTCACGTAAAAGGGCCATATGGCGAGAAATTTTTGGCTGAGACTCTGCGGTTGCCGCACAGATGTCACAGACGCACATTTCACCGGACTCCCTGAGAAGCATCACGATAGTTGAACGGGTCTCGTCGGCGAGCAGTTTAAAAAGCTGAACAGGCTGTAGCATGCTTAACCTCGTAAAAAAATAACAATACATATGGTATTTCATATGTGATAACTTTTAAAGCATAGCTTATGAAATGGAGATTTTTTATGACCGACTTACCAGCAATCGAACCGGCTTATTTTGATGATGCGCTTGCCAGCAAACTTACGGGCAACAACGAAACCATGCCGCGAATTCTCATCCTGTACGGTTCAGTACGAGAGCGGTCCTACAGTCGTTTTGCAGCGGAAGAGGCCGGGCGGTTGCTGGCAAAGATGGGGGCTGAGGTGAAAATATTTAACCCATCCGGTCTGCCGTTACCCGATGATGCGCCCGAAAGTCACCCCAAAGTGCTTGAACTCCGCGAGCTGGTCAGGTGGTGTGACGGAATGGTCTGGAGTTCTCCGGAAAGACATGGCGCCATGAGCTCGGTGATGAAGGCCCAGATTGACTGGATACCCCTGAGTGAAGGTGCTGTTCGTCCTTCCCAGGGTAAAACGCTGGCCGTCATGCAGGTTTGTGGTGGTTCACAGTCGTTTAACACGGTCAATCAGATGCGGATACTTGGCCGCTGGATGCGGATGTTCACCATCCCCAATCAGTCGTCAGTGCCAAAGGCATGGCAGGAATTTGATGATGAAGGGCGCATGAAACCCTCACCCTGGTATGACAGGATTGTCGACGTTACCGAAGAGTTGTTCAAAATGACGTTACTCCTGAAAGGGCACACAGCCTACCTGTCCGACCGCTACAGCGAAAGGAAAGAGAGTCATCAGGAGCTCGCGGCACGGGTCAATCAGGCCAAAATCTGACAGCCAGGCATGCCCGGATGGATTACCGGGCTTTAAATCGGTTTCTTCCCAAATATCTCTTCAGAGCGTGACTGAAGTTTCACCAGGGCATTGAACATATCGTCCTGATCCAGGGAACGCTGGGATTTCTTCGTCGTGGGAGCTTTACGCCTGCGAGAAGGGCCGTCTCCGGATGGTACGGATTGCGACCGGTTATTATCCCGCTCGGCCTGGACCAGCTGCGCCATTTCCAGGGCCCGCCCCAGACGTTTGTTATCCACAATGGCCCCCTGATCGATTTCAGAAAGCTTGTCATAGGTGGAGTAGGGAAGTGATACGCCATTAAGCCGGAGCTCTTTATGTCCATCCGGGTAATGCCAGACATCGATGTATTTACCAATCGCCCGACGACTGAATTCGCTGTCTTCAATCAGATAAAGGACTTTGTCGTATTGCACTGTGAGTGATTTCGACACTTTACGAGCTTCACGCCAGTTAAATACCATATCAAGATCGTCATCGACATCCAGTTCCCGATGAACATCAAACGCCTGGCGAGGCGCTTTTGCGAAACGACGGTTGTAATCGTTCATGAACTCTTCGGCAAATGCGTTCGCAGCTTCCATGGAACTGATGCCCTGGAGCCTGAGCTCCTTGACCAGTCGGTCCTGAAGCGTCAGGTGCGCCCGTTCAACGCGGCCTTTGGCAGCACTGGTTTCTGCACAAATGGTCTGAATGTTCAGTTCATGCATCGCACGGCCAAACTGGGTATCGCCGTCGCCGCCGGTTGCATTTTTATTGTTGATCCTGAATACGCTGGCTTTGTCGCTGTACAGCGCAAGCGGTTTGCCATGTTTTTCAATATAGCCCCGGGTCGCTTCAAAATAGGTGAAAGTAGACTCAGATTTCACGAAAAGAAGCTGCATTAAACGACTGGTTGCGTCATCAACGTAAACCAGTGCCGTACACTTAGGTCCCCGATTTTCAAACCAGTGGTGGTCGCAGCCGTCGATTTGTATGAGTTCACCGGCACAGGCACGGCGGTAACGAGGTTGCTGAATTTTTGGCGCACGTTGCTTACGTGGGACCCACAGACTGGCCTGAGTCATCAGCTTACGGACGGTTTCTTTGGAAAGATGAACACCGTGCACCTCAGACAGTTTTTCACAGGCCAGCGTCGGACCGAAATCGTTATAGCGTTCGCGAATAATGTTCAGCGCGTATGCGGCCAGTCCCTGAGGCAACTGGTTGTTACTGGATTTACCACGACGGCGGCTGGTCATGCCAATCGGACCATCTTCACGATAACGCGCAAGCAGACGACGGCACTGACGGTCGGAGATACCAAGCCGCTGAGCTGCCATTTGTGTTGTCAGACGCCGGTCGATGACATCCTGAATGATTTTGAGTCGGTTAACTTCATCCAATGTGAAAAACTCCGCTGCGAGAGCCGTCATGGTAATCCTTACTTGATTATACACGCCGGACATCTTAACTTAGCCATTATCGGACATTACAACTTTGCTACTACAACTTATGTCAAAGCAAGTTTAAAATGTCACCTCTTTGTGCAAGATAGAAAGGGCACTTTCAGCCTATGTAATCATATTAATGTGACTGCTGCGTTATCCCACTCAACCAATTAATAAAGCAAAAGTTAAATATGAAAGACTGGAATAAAAATATAACGAAAACATCTTAATATGGAAATATCTGTGTCAACGGGATCTTTAGTTATTGAATATCTGGTTCTAAATAGGTTCTACATTCAACGGGAAGGGAAACCAAATATCTATATGTTTTTTATAAATACCATTACGTGGCAAACAACAATCTGCATATTTTTTTAAAGAATCTCCACATGGACAAATATTTTCTGGCGATAATACTCCATCATGTTCTTTCGCCTTAAATCTCCAGGTCGTAATATTGAAAATTTGATGTGGGGATTGTATGTATTTGACAACACTAATTAAAGTTGAATAGTTATAATGATCACCATCATTGGAGAAAAAAACACTACATTTGTTAACGGGATTACTAACTATGTCATAAGTAATTAATTCAAAATCGATCACTTCATCAAAGCAAAGAACTCCATTATAAAGTTTATTTTTAACATGACCACAATCATTAATAAAACTACGGGTTGTATTACATACTGAACATTTCACTTCTTTTATTATTTCACGAGAACTACCGAAGATTTTATATGGGAATAACGCCTGCCAATTACATACCATTCTCGCTAAGAAGTTAACACCATAGAAATTAACCTCAGGCAGAAACTCATTATTTTCTTTAATATGTATTAAATCTATTTCTATCCTTTCAAGTTCTACCCATGCTTCATAAAAATCACCTCTTGTAAGTAAATTAATGACTTGAATATATTTTAAATGGGCTAGTAAAATTGTTTTGTATAAAAACAATCTGTTTGATTCATTATTCAAGCTCAAGGATTGAGCTTTTTTTAACTCAGCATTAAGATAATCAAGAATAGCACTATCTTCTTGAGTAATACACATCCAACGCTTTAACTTTTCGTGAATATTCATAATATCTATATAGATTTTTATTTGATTTTGTTAATTACTTTTAAAACATCGTCTACTTTTCCAGAAACAGTGTATTTCACATGTTTTCCTGATTTATTTTTTTTAATTATAGAGACTTTAACGTCTATATCTCTAGTTCCAAAGTTATCAATTTTTTTCTGAATATAATTTGAAACAAGATTTACTAAAAAAGGTATCATTACTGATGTGGCAAAGAAAGTGCCTAACGCTAACGTTATACTGTTTAATTGCAGGTACGAAACACCATTAGAATCTCCGTACACTTTAACATTAGAATGTGATTGCTTGGTGAACTGGAAAAAATCCAGTGCATTACCTCCAGTAATTTTTGAACTATCAAAAACGATCGCAATCTCATCATCTTGAGGTTCATATGAAGAAATGATTTTTACCTCTTCATCTTCATCACTCATTTCACTCAAAGTAATGGGGTTCATTCTCAACTCCTTGTTTTATATTTTTACATTCAAATTTTACTATACGACTGGTTAATTGCTCCTGTCCAACACACACCAGAGTTCATATGCTTAGCATACAAGGGACCAATGCCAGTAGCGACAGGCTAGTGTGTCAAAAAACCACATGAAGATTAATCTCCTGCGGAAAATTTGGCCGCAATTAGTTTCATTGTCCTTTCCATGCCTTGATAAACTGTCGCATCTGTAATGTTTAACCTTGCGAGTTCCTTAAGTATTCTAGCTTTGTTTCTGATCACTATTTTTTCTACTTTAAACTCTTGCATAGCATCATCAGGGTTTGAAACTAAATCGGGATAAACAGCATTATTCCCAAATAATAAGAATGCACCTGACTGTGATGACATCCTTTCATTATTATTTCTTCCTTTAACGAAAATTAACCTTTCCAAATCTGATGGTATAATTACATCTTTAAAATAAGGTTTTTCATCTTTAATGTAATGTATGAGTTTTTGACAAGCTTCAGTTTTATTGAAAGCCTCCTTGTCCATTTTACAATCCAGCTGATCTTTCAGTGTTTGACTTAGCATTGATATATTTGATATGCAACTTACTGTATCAGAGTCAAAGAATTTTATACGATCCCTTTTTGTTTTGAAAATAATAACATGTCCATCAACCTCATTTGTATTTTCATTATTACTAATGTCGCAACAAGCGAAATACAGAGCGATTAGTGGATTTGATGTTATATCCAACAAACGAGTTGGTAGTCCGTAGTGTTGCATCCTTACTAACTTGTCTAGCATTGTTTTATCATCAACAAACTCAGTTGGCCTTGCTGTTAGGGCTTCACGGACTAAATTTGATTCACTGTGCAAATGCTTGAAGTTACCTTTTTTGTTTTTCCTGAAAACTGATGGAGCCAACTCGTAAGATACATCAGAATGTCCACGATAAAATATTTCTGCATCTTCTTCATGATCTTGTTCTAAAACACGCGCCATGAAACTTTGAACATTATCTATTATTGGGTAGTTATCAACTTCATCAGGAAGTGCTTCAGTAGGAGGAAGTGGTGTACTTCTTGTCGTTATATTTAGAAGTGCTAATGTTTGATTTAAATCACGTGCTTTTATTCCCCAGTGAGTCCGTTTCAGCCCATATGCACCTAATTCTAAAGCTGTTTGATATAACTCTTTGTTTATCACTACGACATCATCTTGTGAGTGAGTGATTCTGAAATCAAACTCAACATTTTTGTTAACTGTTCGTAGATTTGAAATTACACCAAGTCGCAAAGTAATGTATTCAACATTGTCTCGGGAATAAAGTTCTGACATAAAAAGCGTAGGTAATTTCTCAATATAAGATAATGCTTTATCATTCAAAGGCGTTAACTTCAACCGGATGTCATCAGAGGTGCCTTCTAACATACGTGATATAGGAAAATCACAACTCCCACTAACCCGTTCATACATGGGCCAATGTTCAAAATAGTCAGGTTCTCCGCCCATAATTAGATTAAACATTAAAACTAAATCCTTATATTTTACTTAATGAATTATTTACAATCCAATCAATTGCGCCAGAGGTGCGAATCCAAGGCTTTATATTATGATTCACATAATAAATGGCTTCATCCATTCCACCTAACGTGATATATCCACTGTTAGACTTGATCTGTAATCTGCACTTCGATAACAAGCCGGGGATGTGTCTATTAGAATCAATCGCAGCTTTAGCGATATCATCGGCATCCGGGGATGACTGTCGGTAGGCGAGTAGGGCGCGTGTATACTGAAAAAACGAACGCATATCCCCAGGATAATCGTCCAGTAGCAAGGCCAGATCATCCACCATTTCAAGCTCAAGGTAATAGTTCGCTAATAAATGACGAATCCCCTGGTTATCGTTCGGGTTGAGCTTCAGCATTTCGCGGCTATGAGCCATAGCCGGATAAAAATTACCAGACTCCCATAAGGCCTCAGCCAAAGCTGCTTTTGCTCTCATATATGGACGTGTTTCGACAAATCCCCAGAAACGTCCTGCGAACTCCTGAAAATCCTCGCCAATATAATGCTGGCTGCGTACAAAGCAGTCTCCAGCTTCCCGATTTTTGACTCAGGAGGTTCTTGAGATATCTCGCAGTAGAATGAGTATGCGTCAGCACAGAGCGGGGATTTCTTGATAGCTTTTCTGATGAGTTTCAGCACAACTTCCAGGTCATCATTTTCCCAGGCATCGAACATGAACTCCTGAGCCGCAACCAGATCTAGATGTAATTGCTCAGAGCTGACAGCAGTTTTATACAAATCAACGCGCTTTGTAGTCGGGAATTTAATCATCTCAAGTATCCTTTTGGGGACTCACTGTTCCGGTACTTTGCAGCACTGATGGTCGATTCTATCGCTTTGAACTTGCCACAAACAAGCTCGGGTCTGCCAGAACGGGATTGATAGCCCGGAGCTGTTCCTGGATGCGCACCTGAGCCTTACGGCTGGGCGATTTTTTGCTTCGTTCCCGTTTGCCTTCGCTTTCCCGCTCATCCTGTTTTACCTGAGCCAGTCGGAGTACAGTCCCGAGACGTTTGTTATCAACAATCTGCCCCTGGTCGACACAGGCCAGCTTATCAAATGCCTGGCACTTAAGGCTCCGGTGCCCATAGAGGAAGGCGAGGGTGCCATCGGGATAATCCAGTACTTTAATTTTTTCACCGGCAAGACGGCTATTTTCTTCTGTGGTGTCCATGAGATAAAGGATCTTATCGTACTGGAAGGTCAGTGATTTCGACACGGTACGAACATCATGCCAGGCAAAGATGTCTCTTAATTCATCGGGGCTTTCCTGCACCGGACGATGCAAATCTTTGGGGAACTTAGCCGGTCGTGAAAACCGGCTGTTAAAGTCAGCGATGAAAGTGGCAAGCCAGGCATTTGCGGCCTCAATGCCGGTTATACCTTCCAGACGCATTTCTTTGATCAGCCGATCCTGAAGTGTCTGATTCGCACGTTCCACGCGGCCTTTAGCTTCAGAGCTGTTGGCACAAATAAGCTCGATTGCCAGGTCATAAAGCACACGTCCGAACTGGGTAACGGTGGTATTGCGTTTCTCCGGACCACTGACGCGAAATATTGCGTGTTTGTCACTGTACAGCGATACCGGCTTCCCATGCTGCTCGATGTATTCCCGGGTTGCCAGCATGTAGTCAAAGGCTGTTTCTGACTCGCTCAACCGCAAATGCATCAGACGCCCGGTGGCATCATCGATAAAGACCAGCAGGCAGCATTTTGGCGCACGGCCTTCAAACCAGTCATGGTGGGAGCCGTCGATCTGGATAAGTTCACCCAGACAATCACGCCGATGTCGGGGTTGATAAACCCGTGACTTACGGCGAGCATGCGGGACCCAGAGTCCGTCAGACGTCATCCAGTTGCGGACGGTCTCGATTGAAAGCCGGATATTATGGCGCTCTCTGAGTTTTTCTGCGGCCAGTGTGGGCCCAAAGTCACTGTAGTTTTCACGTATCAGCGTGAGTACTCGTAGTTTGAGAGATTCGGTCAACCGGCGGTTGCTGGGCTGGCCGCGTTTGCGGCTGACAAGTCCTTCAGCACCAGAAACTCGGTAACGATTGATAAGTCGTTGCGCCTGACGTTCTGAAATGCCAAGCTGTGATGCTGCATCACGACGGCGTAGACGCTTTTCACAAACTGCCTGTATCACCGGTAGGCGGTGGATCTCTTTATCTGACATGGTCACCAACATGCGTTGAGCCCCTTAGAATTGCATTCAGTTTAGCTTACTCTAAGGTGACGTTTCTATCTGGATAAAAAGTGACATTACTAAATGGTTCTAACAACTTAAGTGCGCATAATCAGGATTATGTAAGATCAGCGTTAAGTAGTCGATTTATTTGAAAGTGACGTCGTCTTTAAGTTAAAATCACCTATAATCAATACCTACTGGAGCAGCTCATGGCTGACACCTACCTCCCCCCGGGCTTTAAAAAATGCAAATCATGTCAGCAAGTTAAACCCTTTGAACAGTTTGGAAAAAGAGCTCAAGGGCAAGTTTGGCCTCAAGAGTAAATGCCGAGCGTGTATTAGCGAGAAAAACAAAACGTACGCAGCAGGCCCAGGGGCCGAAGTAAAGACGCAAAATAATAGGACCTACCAGGCAGAAAACAAGACTGAGCTCGCGGAGAAAATGCGCGTTAAGCGTGCGAAAGAAAAATTTGGTGATCGCTATAATTCCTACCTCGCTTCTTTAGAGTCCATGAAAAAACTCAAATAATGTAATCGCCAACGGAGGAATAATGAATGTACATCTGAAATATGATACGATAAAGCACTATCACTTTGATTGGCTAACGCCTGCTGGCGACTATCCTAATTCAGCGGTTATGCTGGTAGGTTTCCGTGATGGGCGCTGGATTATTGTTCAAGAGTTCGGAAATGATTATAGCTGCTTCGAGGGCGTTCTGAAGAATGGTGATGATCTTAATACGGAGCCTAAATTCTATTCCGACTTAGAAAGCGTAGCGGTTGCTGCTTTTGGCATGATGAAGCAGATATATCCCCAGTACCAAGATAGCACGTTAGAAGAATTCCTCGCTGGATAAAATATTCTAGAAACCAAACTCGCCTTATTCGAAGGAAACTGACTATGTATAGAAAGGTTTTAGCTCTTTCAGCCTTACTGATTTCTGCTTGTTCCACCGATAATCCTCATAAACAAAGTATGCACCACAATGATTTTGAGCTTTCGGACTCAGCTGTAAAAATTCAAATCAAGTCTGGAAATAAGACAATCTCCGGCTCAGGTACTTGGATCGATGAACAACATATTCTTACAGCTTCACATTTATGGCTTGATGCAAGCAAGGATTATAGTCTAAGTATAATAACAAGGAATGGGAGCCAACCAGCAACAGTTATCAATATTGATGATCCTAAGAACCGGGACCTCGCTCTTTTAAAAGTAGAAAAAAATACTATTGTCAAAGCCCCACCTAATTGGAAGCTTCCAGTATGTGATAATGTTCTAGCTCCAGGTGAGTCTGTTTGGGTTCTATCGGGAATGTATAATACGCTTTCAAATACGTATGCTTCCCCCGACTCAACCTACTATTATAAAGGAATAGTTGGTTCTGATGGTTTGACTGCTTTTTATCAAAATGGAGTTAGTGGAAGCGCTGTGTTAAACCAATCTAAGAGTTGCTTATATGGTGTTGTGAGTCAACAAGACATTAAAAAGATCAATGTCTATCAGATATATATTACGAAGATTACTACAAATGAAATTATACGCGGATTCATAGGTTATAAAAATAATTAAATGAGCGTAATCTTACAACAGGCAATTCCGACGTTATCTGCGTTGGTCTACCTATCTGAACCTTTAAAAGGAACGTCTATCATGTATAAACTTTTACCCGCAATACTAGTCTTTCTTTCGGTGTTCCTTGGACTAATCGCTCTACTCAGTGCTATCAAAAATGGTTCTGATGAATTGGCGGTATTCCTCATTACACTTTCGGCGTGGTTCGCTGCTTTAAGTAAGTTTTATTCACTTAAACTGTATAAAAATAGTTAGCCTGTGAATCCAAATACAGTTGACAAGTATCGAGCACTGCCCCCGTGATTTATTCAGGTTAGAAGCATTCCCGGAGTGCAGGCTGGGATTAGAAAAGTTACTTTTCTTACGATGTACCAACCAATAGGGCACGACTTATCGTAATGCCTAATTACATATTACCTGTTTAAGTCGATCTAATAATTTCATTGGAGCAGACATGTCCCCGGAATTGGTATCAGGCATTGCACGAGTGGCGCATGAAAAGCTACTTTCAGTTTTGACGGAGTGCGGCACAAAGAAGACGAAAGGCACATGCCTTTTTGCAAGCTATCTTGTATGTTATTTAGCAAAAACTAAAGGTCTAGATGCTGTTGTTCGTGGGGGTAACGGTGCAGATGATGGCGGTATATTTACAGAGAGTGGTGGCTTTGGCCATTATTGGTGTGAATTGAACTTCGAAGAAGTGCAATATTATATTGACATCACTTCCGAGCAGTTTGGGTTTCATCCATACATAGTGAAACGCGTCAACGATATAACAGGATGGCCACGATATATTCCTGGTGATCAGGAAACGGTCGATAGTCATTTAGAACAATTATTACGCGACGGCTATACAGAATAGGCTGCGTATACACTATCGCAGCCTTTCAGGCTCTTAACCCTTGTGACCAGTTAACGGAACCACTCAGGATGACGCTGCCGATCAACGTTGATAACCTGCGAATTAAATTCAACGACATCCGCTGGAGTAAGCATTAATTCATCAGGATTTACAATAAATGGTCTTAAAACCACTTCGCCACCGTCTTCTTTTGCACCGTAGATATTAATAAGAAAGTGCAGTCGTTGATTTCCGTCAGCATTGCGTTGCCATTCTCTAAAAGTCAAAGTCTGTTTAATATAGTTTGTTAAAAGAAATGCGAATTCAGATTCTTCCGTTTGTGAGATACCGTTTTTGTTAGACATTTTTTTTAGTATCTTTCCGAGCATGGATACACAGGCATCTAGGGAAGGTGCGAATAAGCAGGTCATTTCTTCCCAAGCTGACTCGCTGATTAAAATTTCGCGGATCTGGGGCCATTTTTTTCCCGCAAACACATCGAATCAGCCTATTTAGGCTATTTTTTCCACCATTTCTGGCGTTATTTCCGGTTTTTACTGAGATCTCTCCCACTGACGCATCATTTGGTCCACCCGAAACAGGTTGGCCAGGGTGAATAACATCGCCAGTTGGTTATCGTTTTTCAGCAGCCCCTTGTATCTGGCTTTCACGAAGCCGAACTGCCGCTTGATGATGCGAAACGGGTGCTCCACCTTGGCACGGATGCTGGCTTTCATGTATTCGATGTTGATGGCCGTTTTGTTCTTGCGCGGATGCTGCTTCAAGGTTTTTACCTTGCCGGGACGCTCGGCGATCAGCCAGTCCACATCCACCTCGGCCAGCTCCTCGCGCTGTGGCGCTCCTTGGTAGCCGGCATCGGCTGAGACAAATTGCTCCTCTCCATGAAGCAGATTACCCAGCTGATTGAGGTCATGCTCGTTGGCCGCGGTGGTGACTAGGCTGTGGGTCAGGCCACTCTTGGCATCGACACCAATGTGGGCCTTCATGCCAAAGTGCCACTGATTGCCTTTCTTGGTCTGATGCATCTCCGGATCGCGTTGCTGCTCTTTGTTCTTGCTAGAGCTGGGTGCCTCAATGATGGTGGCATCCACCAAAGTGCCTTGGGTCATCATGACGCCTGCTTCGGCCAGCCAGCGATTGATGGTCTTGAACAATTGACGGGCCAGTTGATGCTGCTCGAGCAGGTGGCGGAAATTCATGATGGTGGTGCGATCCGGCAGGGCGCTATCCAGGGATAATCGGGCAAACAGGCGCATGGAGGCGATTTCGTACAGGGCATCTTCCATGGCACCGTCGCTCAGGTTGTACCAATGCTGCATGCAGTGAATACGCAGCATGGTCTCCAGCGGATAGGGCCGTCGGCCATTGCCCGCCTTGGGATAAAACGGCTCGATGACAGCGGTCATATTCTGCCATGGCAGAATCTGCTCCATGCGGGAGAGGAAAATCTCTTTTCGGGTCTGACGGCGCTTAGTGCTGAATTCACGATCGGCGAAGGTGAGTTAATGGCTCATGATGTCCCTCTGGGATGCGCTCCGGATGAATATGATGATCTCATATCAGGAACTTGTTCGCACCTTCCCTAGACTTAACGATGTTAAAATTTTGGTTGTATTAAAATCCTCCTGCGAAAGTGAAATCATCCATGTATTATCTTTATGATAGTCGGTGATATAAATAAAATGAGATGTAAAAGGCGTTGAGTGATTGAACTCTCCTAAGTTCCATCCATACTGTCTCACTGTATTTGAGCTAAGTTCTTTGTCGGTAATGTTCATAATTCATACCTTTCGATAAAGTCTGTAATGATAATTAGCTATCTCAAAGGCCCAGAACAACTCTTGAAATAACCTCACTCGAAGAATTTATCATATTGAACACCCCTACCTAATAACCTTGCCGACTTAATAAATCACAATAGCCCTCCCCTGTCATTTTAAAACGCTACTTGAATTTTTGATAGCTTATAGTTGTTTTACGTTCTTTGTGATACTCATATGTCATCTTCTCTTTCCAGTACCAATCTTGTAAATCCTGCAAGTCTAGCCCATTTTTCTCACGTATGCTTTCGTGTAATTCGCTAAGCGCGAGTTTATCATTAGGTTTATAAATGGCTAATTTTTCTTCAAATAAATCCAGCCAACGTTTCCCCATCTTTCGACGCAAAACAAACACCATCGTGATAATTGTACTGAAATGCACAGCAATTAGTTCCAACTTATGCGATTGCTGACCAGATAAAATTACTATTGTAACAACAGGGATGGCCGTATATAAAGCAATCAAAGCGACCATAAGTTGATATGGTTTTTCCCGTATTACCATGTCCATGGGTAAACCAGAGGACGCTACTGCTTGCCAAAATCTTAAATACCTTCCGATGGACTTAAACCTTTTCCCGTTTTTATGCATAAACCTGTTTTTATTTACTATCATGTTAGACCTCTATTTTTCTGTAATTCTAGAAGAATGTTACCTTAACCCTTAACAGGGATAACACCGCATGTATTATCTCCATAATCAAAGCGCAGGGCCGGTAATAAAAAGTACCATACCATCGATGTGTAGTTCGTTCAGTGCATCCCTGTCCGTGGATAGCTTTCTAATGTTGTCAGGAGTTGCATCAATCGGGTATAAATCTTGCGTCAGTTTGACGAGATTCTTCTCAGTGCAGGTAAGACCGCCTTCAGCGAGAGTGCGCAGGTAATCACTAAACACGACTTCTTTTTCATCAGAGGTAAGTCGCTCGAAGTACCCCATATGTTCGGACGTGAAATTCTCATCTGCAATACTTCTCACTACTGAGATGATATCCGACCTTATGACCAACTCCCGCACCGCAGCATAAAAAATCCTGCCGTAATGTCCTGACACGTTTTCCTTTGCGAGCCACCAGCGCTCATCCGTGGTAACGGGTACTGTGGTCGGGGATGCCAGTAGCAGAACGGGGCTTAAACCGGATCGCGATAACCCTTCAGCAAAAGCTTCTTCAGGAAGACTGCTAACAGGCTTGCCTTGATAACGTGCTTCTACCATCTATGCTTCTCCTTTCTGATGTAGGCATGACTGCCTTCTATTTAAGCAATCAGTAAACCGGATTGAGCTGAGCAACGTTATCCTTCTCCCATCATTGCTTGCCACTTTTACCATAAGCGCCAAACAATTAGCCCCATTATTCCGGTTGTAAACTGAACCTTAACACTAACCAGTATGAATCGGTCATCTGGGGCAAAGTGTCCACCGGGTTGAAGTAGCCAGGTTGTTAGCGGCGGATGGAAAGCCAGTACGAATCCGTAAACTATAAAAGCCAAGCTCAGTAAAAGAAGGAGCATGCGCCCAATACGTTTGAGTTGATAAGATAAACTCGCGCTAGTTTTTCGTGGGGGTACGATATGGTCTTTCAACACTGTCTCCTTGCCAGCAAATGCCGAAGCGCTGGCATAAAGATTAAACAATTTTTATGCCAGTTACTCCGGCGAGATGGGTGATAATCCTCGTTGCCATCATAAAGCCTTATCTCTTTCAAATTTGAGCGATAAGGGGTCTTTGAGCCTGTAATGGCTTTTTGTTTGATGTTTTGATGGCACCTGCCCCCGCGTTTTACCATGACCGAAGTACATAGCGGCTCACACCTTCTGCTGGCTGTTGCCACTCGCTATTCTCCGTTGACGGTCTGAGGCGCGTCGAGCCCCGGGAGATGTTTTTCATCGCCTGCTCAAGAGTGTCCATCCTGTAGGTTTTGATGTTCACCCCTTCTTCAGAAATAGGCCCCAGCAGTTCCGTAACCTCACGCTCACCCTGATAAATATCGACCCACTGTGTAATATTCACCTTATCACCATTCGCATCAATGCCACGTCGGTTAAAGTGGTCAATTTCAAACTCACACACGGTTACCGGTACCAGCCCCTCCGGGCGCGGATACCCGAGTATTTCATCAAAACCAGGTTCCCCTTCATCAGTGACCAGATCAGGCGTCAAATAGAGTTTTCCGTTACGGGAAAAATGCGCAACATGGCAGGACCACTGGTCATTTAACATCGTTGGCATGCTTGTGAACATTCCTGAATACCACCGTCTGGCATTATCAACTGATTTGGTGACGAGGATTTCATCTGGTACTTCCCCGTTGTCCATGGTGTAAAAACTGAGAGACAGAGCGGTATTTCTGCGTGAAAGTAGCTTTTCTTTATTGACCTCTTTATTTTCAAATTTGGACAGGTATTCCTCAAGGAACAGCGCCTGCAACTCGGGTGTCGGCGCTTTCTGATAAAACCAGTCGGCCAGGTCTTTAGTGCCAATATAGATGAGGCTGGCTTTACCTTTTTCGCTCTTGACCGCAACAGGAGCCATTAGGCTTACTTGCTGTACGTACTCACTGGTTTCATTGATACTTTCATAGGCCTCAATCCACTGGCCAAGCAGATTGGTGTAAATCACCGGATCGTTCAGCTTTAAAAACTGCTTAAGAGCCTGAGCGCCACGGGAGCATGTATCAAAATAACGCTGCTTCTCTTCGAAGCTTTTGAAAGCAGTCTTTTTGCCCGACCATGTGGCCACCAGCTGTTCATCTTCGAACAGGGTGTTTTCAGCTGGTAAGAAGTGTTTCATTTTCGCAAAACGTTGATGAGTGACGTTTAAGACATTTCGGGATGTAGCAAGTACCATTCGATGAACCCAGGCATGCCCTTCCATCCGGTTGTCGCATTCAAAATTTGCTGGTGCGGCATATGCAACAAGTTTCCCTGAAGCATTTACCGATAACCTGACCAGCTCATAGCCTTTGCTGCTAATAAAATTACGAACCCCGGGAAGATGTTTGAGCCCCACATCAGCGAGCATATAGAGCTGGTTCAGGAGCTCTTTGGAGCCCTTCTCTGTACTCATGGCAGCTTCCAGCGTCGCCCCCCTGTTATCAGCTCGCCAGGCTACAATGCATCGATCTATCAACTCTGATCTCAGATTAGGCTGGCCAATATTTCCATCGGCCAGAGCCTGGCTCAGCATCTGCCGGTAAGGTTCTTCTGCCTCACGCTCGGCACGAATATAATTTAAAGCCATCTTGAAGAAGCGAATGTAAAACAGGTGATTAGACCTGAATTTACGTCTGTGAATGTACCATTCGAGCTCCTCCGCTTTAATGGTATCCATGCACAGGAAACCCAGTTCAGCATCATTCCTGCTGGACTCCTTAAATAAAGACAAATTCACCTTACAATTGAAATCTCGATCCGTTGAGTATCTGTTTACTGTTGCGTTGACACAGATATCGTCTCCCTGACGGAATGCAATAACCGGCTCATAGTTTTTATGGGTTCTCCCAAGCCATTTATAGCCAGAGTAGCTGTTGTCTTCCTGAACTGCTCCTGGTGCTGTCACTGGGTTCATCAACGAATCCCAGTTGCACATTACCCGGGATCCGGACTGAAGGCATGAGTTTGCCTGTTCAAGATAACTTTGCAGAGACGGCCGTGTCTCAGCCATACCCAAAAGGCCAGAACCGTCTTTGTCGTGCAGAAATTGGAAGTACCGTTCCTGGAACTCAAGGCTCAGAAAACTGTAAGGGGTATTGGTATCATAGAAATCACCAAATAGTTTGAGCCGGTGATCGAGGCCGCAGATAAGGATCAGGAAACGACGGTAGTGAAGTGCCATAAGATCATGCTGCTTCAGTCGGTCGGTATAACTGACGTCCTCAAACTTTATGGTGCTGCCATCAATCCCCTGGAAATGTGCTTCCTGTTCGCTGGCGGAAGGGAATAGCTGCGAAGCCCCAAGATGGCTTTCTACCGAAGAGTAAACCTGATGAATATTTTGACCGTCCCGGACCAGAAGGAATACAACCCGGTTCCTGTCATTGCGGACATGATTTTCCCAGGGATCGCGGTAATCGATATAACGTCGTGTTGTGGCCATACATACGATGGAACGTTCGGACGGAAAAATCTGCTCCACCAGCCCGGGGCTGGTTCGTAAAGTTTCATGAAATTTTTCCATATCAGAGAAGTCGAACCAGCTATCGAGATCGCACCATACGGCCAGCTCTTCATCCACCATCAGCTTTGCCTGAACGACCTGGAGCGGGAGGTGTGATGGAGCGGATTCACCCTTCACGATATTCACTACCTCAACGTCTTTGCCGGTATACAGTTCCAGACTGCCAACGCCATCGTGGATTTTCTTCACATATTCCATGGCTTCTTCTGTAGTGGCCAGACTTGCCGCTGCAACTTCCTCGAAATAGGGCAGCATTCTTTTGCTGGCATTAGCGATTGCCTGCGTTCGTTGTGTGATGATTTTGCTGATGGCTGTGCTGATCTGCCCTTCTTTTAAGGCCGCTTCTCTGATTTGTTCAATGCGGGTATCTGAAATACCAGAGGACAGAGCATTTTGAACTGATCCAATCGCCAGTGAGGTTACCGCCTGCTGCTCTTGTGGGGGCACTAACGCAACGCTAAGGCCCGTCACAGGGTTTTCACGGTCATCTGTACCTAATTGCTCAATCGCAAGGTCACGGAGCCCCTGAGCATCGCTCACGAGGGCTGTAAGCGATGCCTGTAGGCTATTCACTTCTTCCTGAGCTTGTCTGAGTTCAGCATCCCGGATTACCTTATGGTCGGGTTCAAATACAAAACTGGACAGAAAATCCTTAACCAGGAAGCGATGCTCTCGCATTTCTTTGCCACGTTCCCTACGGTTGCCGCTGCTGTCTTCAGTGACAATAGCTACAGTCTGACCGTAAACGCGGGGATGGGCGCGTAGAATCACTGTGTGCAGCTTATCTTCAACGTAACGCAAAGACGTAATGAGCAGCGTATCCCCTGCCACAATACCCTCTTCAGGGATGCTGTCAGTGGACGTCCAGTACTGACCCGCCAGCAAAGAATGAAATCGCTCTAAACGGTCAATGTTATTTTTGCTGACCAGGTCACCCATATACCTTTCCTTCCAGATTCGTATGTTAGGTGAATCATACCAGATTGCACTTACCGTCTAATAACTCAAAAAACACCAACTTCGGCATTCACTAGAAATGAATCCGTCCACTATTATTCATTAATTAAATAGATTCTTAGATATGAATAGCGCATTGCTTTTAAAGCAGGTTTCGCAAAGGGTTAAAAAAGGCTTCTTAAGTGAAGCCTTTAATAATAAATGCTACTTATCTTCAGAGGGATACATTTCCCAGTATTTATTACGTACATTAACAAGGCAATGGTCTGCTGTTTCTGAAGCGCCTTTGTCGCGGTTTACAAAGGCTTCTGCAACTTCATCCAACTTATCCGGTACCGTATTTAATGGTAATGCCTGCTTCAGGTTGGTGGTTACCAGTTCCTTTGCTTTATCATGATTAAGTTCAGTTCGGATGCTTGCATCTTTACAAATATCATCAACCTTACCATCAAGAATAATGTTTGGGATAGGTTCGTTTTCAACTTTATGTGTAGTATTAGCAGAGGAGCCAAAAGCGACTGACATCATCGCACACAGCAGAATATTTTTTAATTTCATAGTTCACTCCATTATGACTATTGATATCTACTTATGAAGTATTAGTTATATCATGTTTGCCGTCAAAACATAGAACCCACTGTTTTGACTTTAAACATATCATGCTACAACGTTTTTTTGCACGTGACTTTAGTAGGCATGATTTATGAGGTTTCAGCAGGACGTCAGATTGTTGTCGATCCAGTATTGATGCAAGCCTACCGTCCATTTCTTCGATAAGGCCGAAAGTAAAAGCGCTAAACCACAGCAGTTACCAGGAGTAAAAATTCGTATGGGATCTGGAGAACCGACTTTAACACTCATAATGAACTCCAGAATGTTGCCATGGCATAGACTATTTCTAAGCCTGACGATATCTGCTTCAGGTTTTTTACCAGCGTCTATCTTTGCCAACATATTCTTCTCGGCTGGAAATGACAGTAATTCTATCGGCA
This sequence comes from Enterobacter cloacae complex sp. 309I3, assembly GCF_050031595.1. Lineage (NCBI taxonomy): Bacteria > Pseudomonadati > Pseudomonadota > Gammaproteobacteria > Enterobacterales > Enterobacteriaceae > Enterobacter > Enterobacter cloacae complex sp. 309I3. The sequence goes on from NZ_JBLGWI010000002.1 coordinate 151,538, forward strand.
TCCCTTCCTGCTTAGCCTTTCGCATTAAAGCGTTACTCATTACTGACGTACCATCTAAGTCCACCAGTACAGGAACTGACTGCTGAACGTTAACAGTTGATTTCAACTTCAGCGTAACCCTGAGTGATGTTTCGATCCCATTCAGAAAGCTCGTACAGGCCGGTAACCATAGACCATGATGCAGCGCCTCGGTTGCTTGTTTAAAAAACCAGTCAATCACGGGGACAGTGCAATGCTCATAATAGTGATTTACCTCGCTGAACCTTGCCATATAAGCATCGTACTCAGCCTGGTCTTCAGGAGATAAAAAATTTGGTGGGAGGAGCATCAGAATCCTTTCATCCTAGCTTGTATACCTTCTTCGTAGGCCAGCTCGCCATTATCGGTAAAAGATGGTTTTTGATGTTTATGATAAAGCTTAATTTTTCGTCAGGCTTGATAGCGTTACCGGAGAGATTTGATCTTTTCTCTTCAACTCGC
>NZ_JBLGWI010000003.1:0-46422 GCF_050031595.1 Enterobacter cloacae complex sp. 309I3
GCATATACAGTATAAAGAATCAGTTTTATTCTTCAACACACTGTTTATTATGTTGTAACTACTCCCTACCTTCAGGTTCATGGTTCATTTTGTTAACGGTCTGTTGCTTCACAGCTTTGCTGATAGTCGCCCGGCTACAACCCAGCACTTTTTGAATCTGGCTCCAGGAGCTGCCGCTCGCAATCAGCCTGTTTATGGCGTCATAGCGAGACTGATTAACCTGGCGGCCTTTATACTTCCCTTCCCTTTTCGCCCTGGCGATCCCCTGCTGCTGCCGTTCCCGGCGCTGTTCATAGTCTCGCCTGGCGACGGCGGCCAGCATATCCAGCAACATATCGTTTATGGCCGAAAACATTCGGCTGTCAAAATCATTGTGACCCGATGCGAGCCAGGTTGTCGGAACGTTGACGGCCACAACCCGGATATCTTTCTGCCGGATCATTTTCTTCAGTGTGTTCCAGTCCTCCCCTACCAGGCGTGAAAGCCTGTCCACATCCTCTACCAGCAAGATATCGTTTTGCTGACAATCTTTCAGGAGCCGGAACAACTCAGGGCGTTCAAGCTTAGAACCTGATTCATTTTCAATGTAGTAGTTACAGATGCTCAGGCCGCGCTCGATGGCGAAGGTATTTATCGTGTCCAGGGCGCGTGTTGCATCCTGTTCAGTCGTGGATGCGCGTAAGTAAGCTCTGACAAAGCCTTTCGGTACTGTTTGAGTCATTATAGGGAACCAGTTCATTTTGAGTTAACCAGACACACCCATACAGTACCCATTTCAGTTGGTTCAGGGAAGGCACACTCAAAAAGAACCAGCAAACAGACCCCAGCCCTATAGTGACAACGTCACACTAAAAATTTACAACATAAAGATGATGTAAAGACACACCAAGATTTACACCATAAAGCGCACATAAAGACACAGCAACATTTACCATGTAAAGACACCATAAAGATAAATATATCTTTATTTGTGCTTTACATGGTAAAGCCATTGCATTATAAAGACACTGTAAAGACAAAAGTATCTTTACGAAAAACACACCATGTAAAGACATTCATATCTTTACATGAGCTTTACAACATAAAGAGAGGGATTCTGAAATGGGTAAAATCTTGCTTGTCGTATCAGATAAAGGTGGGGTAGGCAAAAGCACCTACGTGGCTAACACAGGCTCAATGCTGGTCAACAAAGGTAAGTCGGTAATTATCCTGAAGACAGATAAAAACCACGATCTGTTGAGCTGGAACGAAAAGCGGACAGATAACGGCTTACTCACTATCCCGGTTCACGCAGCTTACGGAAACGTCAGCAACGAAATTAAGCGCCTTAGTAAGCTGTGTGAAGTTCTCATTGTCGATTGCCCCGGCCACGACAGCCAGGAGTTCCGTAGCGCCCTGACAGTATCAGATATCGTGGTGACACTGGTTAAGCCGTCCTCTGATTTCGAAAGCGAAACACTGACCAGTGTTACAGAGAAAATCCGCACCGCTCAGAAAGCTAACGCAGCTCTGGAACCGTGGGTGCTGTTCACCAGAATCAACTCAGCGAAACCCCGCCACAGAAAAGCGGCCATTGATCTGGATAAATTACTGCGTTCGGACAACATCTGGATTCAACCTCTGAAAACCCGGATATCCGAGCTGGATGTGTATGAAAGCGCCTGTAATGAAGGGGCAGGGGTACATGACGTTAGCCGGGCATCGAGCCTTTCAACAGCGAAAGCACAGATTGAACTTGTGGCACAGGAAATTGGCATTTTATAGAAATATCAACAATATTCATCGAAATCTTTACATTGTAAATACACCATAAAGATACTATGATATTTACAATTAATGCATACCGTACAAGGGGAAATTTTCATGGCTTTAAAACTAAACCGCCCGAACATCGATGAATCTCAGCAACCAGCAACAAACGCAGAAACCGCGCGTTTTATCTCCGGCGCTACCAGAGCGCCTGTAGCGGGTAAACCAAAGTTGATGAACTTCAGACTGCCAGCGTACTTTGAGGAGATCCTGGAAGCGGAGGCGCAGAGAACAGGCCAGAGCAAGACAACCGTTCTAAAGGCAGCGCTGGCCGCATTCGATAACCTGGACGAGAACCTGAAAAACCACTGGCTGCTTGAATCTGCAAAATTAGGGTAGCGTTATGGCTAAGAAAAAGAGATATGTTGTGATGGTTAGAGATAAACCAAATACAGCGGCAATCAGCGATTATTAGCCTGGTTAGTATGGTTCGCTAACAGGCATAATAAGGCCGTTGCCTATGACTGCGGAGAATGGATTGTCGAACCATCACATTGGTTAAGAATTGGAAATCCAAAATAGAAAGAAACCTAAGGAAAGAAAAATGTTCATATTCAGATATATTAAAACTCTTATTAATATCTACTTGTTATACATCCAACCGATATTGGGGATGTTCCTTATAGGTATAGGCTTATGGGGGTTCTATGCACCTGATGAGGGAACTTGTACTAATCTCAATATTGAGTTATGCGCTGTATCAGCTATTGATGTTCTGAAGCCTGCTATTTTTGTATTTTTAGGCATTATTACCGTTGCCGGATGGTACTTTACCGAACTTCAGCCGAAGCTAAGGGGGGAGGGCAAGTATATGAAGGTAAAAACAGGTGTAAAACCGGAAGATTTCGTTAAGTAAAAACCGAGCCTAAAGACGTTAACCGTGGGGGATTTATGAATAAATCATGGCTTGAACAACAGGTGCAAAATGAAAAATTAAAAAAAGTACAGGAAGAGAAAAAAGATGGCACTATCCAAAAAGGATTGTACAGGGTTCGTATAAAAGACAAATACAGGTGGGATTTGTGGGAAAATGATTTCAGAGTTGTTATTGCTTATTCGAAAGATGATGCAGAGCTAAAATTTACAGAAATGACAGGTTTTAATGAGCATTACTATATAGAAAGCATTGAAAAAATAGTGCTTTCAGATATAGAAAAAATCTTACTGGAAAACTGAAAAGATAGTTATCCAGAGGTTTAGTTAAATAATGGCGTCAGTTTTTCAACCAGTAGCAGATCGCTTAAACCGTCTAAAGAAACAACTTCTATACCAGAATCAACAAGTGAATCAACTCCACATACTTCACCGAAGCCGATAACCATAATCGGCTTTCGGTCTATCAAATCAAAAATCACCAAAGGCAATATTACACTGTTAATCGCTTCAAACTCCTGAAAAAACATTTCAGAGCCGTATTCGCTGGCAGGAAAAAGAATCTCACTTAATCTCAAACCATAAAAAATATGGTAGTGTTCTTTAAGGTTATCCTTTAAAATATTAACAGCCTTAGAATATTTTTCGTTAATAAACTCTTTAACCTGATATTTCATAACTCTCTCCAACAAGAACCGACTGTAGGTCACCGGGCAAACGTTGCGGAATGGCGTCAGAGACGTCATTTTGCGGCGTTTGCCCTATCCTGCATCGCAGTGAAAAGAACTCGCCTCGTGCGCTATGATTAACCGATGATAAAAGGCTGAAAGAAGCACTGCAAGCCGACTGGATAACATTGTTGCTTCACGGCTGATCATCATTGGTTGCCTCAGTGCTAGTGTGCTTTGCATCAGGAACCAGAAGACGATACCACGGCATTTTTTTGTTAAGCAGCTCCATCAGGGGAGTGGCAAACAAACTCAATCCCCACAGCGTTACGATTACTGGAATCGTGAAATTTTGCGGCGTCCAGAACTGGCGCTCAAGGTGGAACCATGTAACAACACAGAGCATTCCACCAATCCAGAAAATAGCTTTACTGAAAGCCCCCAGGACTGCCAGAGAAATAACAGAGACTAAATGCAGTGCGCCAGCCGTAGCAAGACGTAGATAAAACCAGAACCATTTAGCGTGCCGGATAACCGGGTTACCGTTCGTTTCTCGCAATCGTTTTTTACGTTCCCGGATGATTTCTTTTTTCAGCTTACTTCGTTCGGCTCCCTGCGGAAACTCATATATTTTAGCCATGTTTTGCCTCACTTATTCTTTTTTGGTGGAACGACTTTGTCAAACTCCTCTAAAAATGCCATATCATCTTCCGAAAAGGATGAGGATTTTTCATTTATACTAAACTCAAATCTAAGCATGTGAGCCATTCTCCCTTTTTTCCCAACAACAGAGAAAGATAACTGATTTATTTCCGTTTTCTCAATTATCTCATTAATGCTTTTATTGATAACATCACGAACAAAAAATGAGTATTTAGGATACTTATATTTCTTCTCCCCTTCCTCAATAGTATAAAGTCCCATTTCCTCTTTTAAATCATCCACGGATATATCAAAAGATTTTTTTGAACTATTCTGACTGTAATATTTCCTAATGACTTGATAAAGGTTTGTTGAGTTTACACTGTTCAACAACACAACTGATTTCAATACCTGAGTGGTATATCTATTTTCAGAACCAATCAACTTAGAAAAATATCGCTTAGCTGTATTTGTGAATTTTATCCGTACAGTTGCAAGATGATCGTAATAGGCACAGAATTCTGTTAAGTTTAAATCCAAGCGATCAGGTATTTTATTCTTAGATGATAGTATCCCAAGTTCATCAGCCAAATTTTTTAAATCATCTCTGTTTAAAACTAACGTAGTTGAAGAAAGAACTTTAGCTCCCTCTTTCAGAGCTGCATAAGAGGCATATTTATCTAAAGAAGTAGCTTTTGAAAAAAAGTCAGCATCAACCTCCAAAATATCATCATCTAACATTTCCTTTGTATCAATCTGGCAAAGAGCCAGAAAAAGCACTCTTTTTGCTGAAAGGGAAAGGGATGCAAGAGTTACCCCAACTTCATTTCTATGTCTAACTTTCGTTAATCCCGTTACTGTCTTCACGATAAGCCTCATATAACCTTTCCTATGTAGGCAAATCATAACCCCACAAAGGTTGTAATTCAAGACAACAATACAACCTTTAATTAAAAAACCTCTCACCTTTAGATATGAAGATCTGAGGATCTTCATATCTAAAGATAGCAACAACCGCATGTTTCACTTGATGTTCAGTCAAACTGTGGAAACCGTTAAAAATCTTCTCACCTTACGTGAAAAATCCTCTCATCTTTAGTGAAAAATCTAACTACCTTAACTTAAAAATCTTCTCACCTTACGTGAAAAATCCTCTCACCTTACGTGAAAAATCCTCTCACCTTTAGCAATTTTTTTCCATAATTTTCAGGTAATTGAAGCGAGCTAAGTTTTTAAGTTTTTAAGATCAAGAAGAAAATATAAGGCTTTTAATGCACAGCGTCTGTGGATAACTCAGCATAAATCCAGAGGATAGATCCGTCTGGCCTCCCTGAGCACTGCACCACCAAAAATTGAGCAAATATTAACCTTAGCGCGTAAGTGCTCTATTGAAACCCCGTGGAAATTCCGCTTCCTCGCTCACTCGCGGGCTTCGCCCTGTCGTTCGGCTGCGGCGAGCGGTGTAATCTCTCTAAAAGATCCAGACGGGATCCTTTTCCGATCCAATTCTTAAATGCTCTCAAAAGCCCTCAGAGGCGTTTTAACCGCTTTAACCCGGTCATGGTTCAACGGAGCGGGTAAAATGCGCTTAGAACGTCATACAGCTCGTTTTTAACCTGATCCCTAATCAGGGGGTATAACAGAGGCGGCCAAAAAATCCGGCCTTGCTCGTCAGAGTATCTACCGCGCATTATCCCCGAACGGAAACCCGACCATCACAACACTTGCACAGCTTGCAGCAGTAGCCGGGTTACAGTTCACTCTCAGTAAGCCCAACCACTAACCTTTCAGACAAGCCCCTCATACCGGGGGGATTATTTCTTACGCCAGCAAAATTTCACGACCGGCGAGGATGGCCAAGTGTTTTTTGCTGGCAATTTTCGTGCAGCAGCTGGCGCCCGGATTCATTTTTTGCTGTCAGGCATCAATCGGTTTCAGCAACCCGCCCCGTAATTCGCTGCTAACGCATCTCATAACGCGCAGATACAGCGCCCCGCGCCAGTGTTTCACACTGACCCGGCGTACCGTTCGCAAGCTCACGCGCTAACTGCGACAGGCTAAACATCGTCTGATAGTCAGAAATTGGCCTGGCAGGGGTGAGGGGGGTTATCGCTCTCATTCGGGCTTGTTGGTTCGCCAGTCCTGGCGAACGTCTCCGGCGCGATGTTACGACAGCGCATTATGTAACTACAGTTCGCGCCTCTTTCGGAAATCCCTTCATGCGCGGTAAAGCAATATACATCTTTATGTAATCTTTACAATGTAAAGCATTAAAAATGATTCCATAACCATCATTTGATGGTATAATGAATTTGTTGGTTGGGAATGGTTCCCTGCCAGATTCCAGAAGCCCACACGGGCGGGAGCGAAAAATGAATATTCAGGAAGCATTAAACGTTTTTGGTTTATCCGGTGATCTGACTGAAAAGGACATCAAGGCGGCATACAAAAAAGCGGCTTTAAAATATCATCCAGACCGCAATCCATTGGGTGCCGAGCTGATGAAAGCAGTAAATGCTGCGTTTGATTTTCTCATGGCTAACATTGATAAAATCAATCAGTTTCAAAGCACTGATGAAAACGCACGTTACAACTACGGTGAAGATCTGGAAAAAGTTCTGAATACGCTTTCCGGCCTTACAGGGATTGTCTATGAAGTTATTGGTAATTGGGTCTGGATTAGCGGAGAAACTAAAGAACACAAAGACATTTTAAAGGAAATGGGCTGTAAGTGGGCATCTAAGAAAAAACAATGGTTTTACCGTCCTGAAGAACACAAAAGCCGCTGGAACCGTAAAGAACACAGCATTGAAGAAATTCGTGAAATGTATGGTACAGCGGGTAAACGTAAGGCGTCAGGCTGGACACGTGTAGAAGCAAGCGCATAACCGGAATGGGGGCGAAAGCCCCCTAGAACATGGCAAAGATTGATTCGGAGACACGTTGATGAAAAACAAGACCATAACGGAAGCGGAGCTGATAAACATTTTTGAAAGTTACGGAGCCTACATTTGCCCGGATGAGATCGAAGTTACAGCCAAAGAATGCAATGAAAATGGTTCAGTCTTGCACCGTGGCTTAAACGCAGAAGGATGGGCGCATCTTTTTGCGAAGGAAGAAGCATATCAGCAGGAATGCGAAGCCCAGGAAGCTGCAAGTGATGATGGACACTTTGATGAATAGTCTTAAAACTGCCGTAATTCGATTTACGGCTTTTTTATTGAGTTCAAAAGGCTGAATCGATGAAAGAACAGAAAAATTTCTTTGAACGGTATAAACCGGTGTTTGAAATCGTTTGTCGAATCCTGGGGAACGGCTGGCGTGTAAATCTGCTCGATGATTGCCAGTACAGGATTAAGCTAACCTCACCTGATTTTAAAAATTACTCTATACATATTCGAATGGAGAAAGGAAGGTTAGTTATCATTGGAAGCGTAGATAGTCGCAGCTGGAGAAGTCCTTACCATACTTGCACAGTATCGCCAGAGCGTAACCCTGTAGAAATCGCCGCCGATATTGAAAAGAAAATCCTGTCGGATGCTTTAGATAATGTAGATATGGCGCGAGAGTATGAACAACAGTTACAGCAAAAACGCGAGAAAAAACTGATCCTGAAAGGAATGCTATCTCGTTTAGTGCATCTTGAAAGCTGGCATGGGACATTGACCGGGTTTAAAGTTGAGAATGGGTTAGATGGTAACGTATCAGAACGGGGCGACGGATATGAAATGGTAATTCGTGGCCTGAGTGTAGATCAGCTCATAAAGGTAGCGGGGTTTATTAAACAGCTATGAGGCAAAAAATGAATGAAGTCCTGAGCGACAGGAAAAACAAAGGTAATGTAACATACAGGATTGTTGTGTCTGAAGATGCAACACGTTTGTTTATTGAACTTGAAAAACTGATGAAGGTACGCTCTAAAGAAGCGGATAAAAAAACAACTAAAAAGATTGTTTTCCAAAAATCATTTTATTACGAAGAATTCTCGAACGTTAAAGATGAAATTGATGATCCAATTTTATTGAAATTCTATACAGATACTATTGTGAAGGTACAAAATCATGAGTTTTAAGCCAACACCTGAAGAGGTGAAACAAGCACGTATTAAAGCTGGCTTTACGCAGCAGGAAGCCGCTGAACGGTTTGGTTTTACGTTATCAGCCTGGCAAGCCAAAGAAACATCCGGTAAAACGTCTCGTGGTTTAGCCGCTGGTACGTATGAATTACTTTTGCTCCTGGCTGATGAACATCCAGATTACCAGCTCGTTAAGAGAGAAAAAAATCAGGATAAAGTGACTAAATAAATTGCATTACCATCATATGATGGTATAATTTATTTGTAGGTCGGGAATAGTTCCTTACCATGATCCAGTAGCCCAAACGGGCGGGAGACTAAAATGAACACGTATGTTATCACTTTCCAGGCTTTAAACACTAAGAAAGAAAAAATCACCTGCTCTGCTTTTGTCCATTCAGAAACTCTCTTCCTTGCCGTTCATTCTTTCGAAGATAAAAATCGCGGTCGTGGTTATGTTATCACGTCTGTTAGTGAATTGTTGTCCGAGGAACTGACGGCGAAAAATTCCCTCAAGAAAAATATTAACTTTTGGTTTAATGAGTGTGGTTTAAGTAAATCTGAGGTTATAAACGAAGTAATTAACTGGAAGAATTTCGCATATACCCTTAAAGAACTGGAGGAAGCCAAAAATGAAGCGATAAGAGAACTGCGGAGTTAATCAATTAGGGGTGGTATCAGGTTGTGGAGGCAACCTGATACCGTGACACTCAATTCCCTCGCGAGGAATATAAAATGTCGGAACGCATGTTATCAGCAATACAGACTGTTGAAAAGGGTGGGCGTCCGGTTTTTCCCTTGATGCCATTCTCTGCTTTTCCTGAGTACATGGCATTACTCAGAAAAGCCCTGGAAAAGAAAGAAACAAAAGCACTGATAGAAAAACAGGAGGTGCTATGAAAAAACAGGAGTTTTTAGATTTTATCAGTGCAGAACAGAGGCGGGGAGCTGTCCGGTTTTCGCTGGGATTTAACAGCAAAGGGGAAATTGTATTGCACTGGACTAACGAGGCCGGGTTAAGAGTCTGGAGTATACTAAGCGGTAACAGGGGAAAAAGTCCCAGCCGGGCAAACCGGGAAAGAATGAGTAACCTCCGCCGCTGGCTCCATGATGCCCGGCAGGGCATGGAAGGCGACACACCAGAGGCAGAATAAAATTCCCGTTCCTGAATCGCCGAAGCCCTCCCGTTTACGGGAGGTGCTTTTTTTGTATATTCCGTAAAACAGCGCTCGCGCCCCCTGCCAGGCCATTCGCGTAGCGAATTTATTTCCGCCCAAGTTAGCCGCGAATCCGTTGTCTCCGGTCGCAGACGCACCAGATCACAGCCACGATAGCCTTTCATTTTTTGCATTTCGATGGACGCTGAAGCACAATTTATGTGTGGAGGTAGTTCACTGCGATGCAGGATAGGGCAAACGCCGCAAAATGACGTCTCTGACGCCATTCCGCAACGTTTGCCCGGTGACCTACAGTCGGTTCTTGTTGGAGAGTTTTATGAAAAAAGTTCAATTCAGGATTGAAGAAAGCCAACATGATGATCTACTTGATTGTCTTAAAACACTTTATCCAGATGAACCGGGTTTAACCGTGGCAAAAGGAATGAAGCTGCTTGCCAATGCTTTACTGAAAAGCAAGGTTAAAAATGAAGATGTTAATGTGTCAAAAGACAATGATGATTTTATCAAAACCACAATGTATTTGACAGGGAAACAAAGAACTTTAATAGAGAAAGCGGCTCATCGTCATGGCTGGAATTTATCCAGAGAATGTCGTTATCGAATCCAGACGACACTTGAAAATGAACTTGATTTTTTCGATCAGGAACTTCTGGTGATGAATCGTTGCCGTAATGCAATAGATAAAATAGGGCGAAACTTTCATTATATTATCGTTAATGATAATGCCAGAGTACTTGATAAAGATGGGTTCTATCAGGACGCTGAGCGGTTGAGTTCAGAGATAATGAGTCTCAAAAGTGAGTTTGAAAACTACATTATGTTATGCAAAGGGCGAACTGTTTCTAACAAGGTTGAGGTGTAATCATGGGCGTTTATGTTGACAAGGAATTCAGGGTTAAGCGTAAGTCCTCTGAAGCTGGCCGCAAGTCTGCTTTCGCCCATAAAGTTAAAAATGGTGGTAAAAACTATCAACGCAACGTTCAGGAACGTATCAACCGCAAGGGTGCCAGTAAGGAGGTTGTTGTCAAAATCTCAGGAGGTGCGATTACCCGGCAGGGAGTTCGAAACAGTATTGACTATATGAGCCGGGAGTCAGAGCTGCCAGTGATGAGTGAAAGCGGTCAGGTATGGAAAGGTGATGAGATTCAGGAGGCTAAAGAGCACATGATAGATCGTGCTAATGACCCTCAAAATGTTTTCGATGATAAAGGTAAGGAAAATAAAAAAGTAACCCAAAATATTGTGTTTTCACCGCCTGTATCAGCAAAGGTAAAACCTGAAGATCTGCTTGAGTCTGTCAGGAAAACGATGAACAAGAAGTACCCAAATCATCGTTTTGTGCTTGGCTATCATAACGACAAAAAAGAACATCCACACGTGCATGTCGTTTTTCGTATTCGTGATAATGACGGTAAACGAGCTGATATCAGGAAAAAAGATTTACGGGAAATTCGTACAGGTTTTTGTGAAGAGCTGAAGATGAAGGGCTATGACGTTAAAGCCACTCATAAGCAGCAGCATGGACTTAACCAGTCTATTAAAGATGCGCACAAAACAGCGCCAAAACGACAGAAGGGCGTTTATGAGGTTGTTGATGTTGGCTACGACCATTATCAGAACGATAAAACCAAACCAAAGCAGCATTTCATAAAGCTTAAGACACTGAACAAGGGCGTGGAGAAAACATATTGGGGGGCTGATTTTGGTGAGTTAACCACTCGCGAGAACGTTAAGAAAGGTGATCTTGTTAAGCTGAAGAAGTTAGGACAAAAGGAGGTGAAAATCCCTGCACTTGATAAGAACGGTGTACAGCATGGCTGGAAGACTGCACACAGGAATGAGTGGCAGCTAGAGAACCTGGGGGTTAAGGGCATAGACAGAATCTCTTCATCCAGTAAAGAGCTGGTGCTGAACAGCGCGGAGATGATTAAGAAACAGCAACTCCAGATGAGAAATTTCTCGCAAATAAAACAGTCGATGATTCAAAGCGAACAGAAAGTGAAAATCGGAATTCGTTTAGGATAATTCATACTCTCCGGTAACTTATTGATTAAGATCGATTTATTTATCTTGTTAGCAGAGTTTTTGTAAAAAGTAACTAGCGGTAAAAAATTTAGTTAACTTGACTATAAAATAAGCGCATGGTGATCAATCGATCTGCTTTTTTGTTATCAAATAGCATATGTATCTAGATATAAATAAAATACAAGCACAAACAAAATGAAATGTGTCGTAAATGCGATCTAAAGATCTGCTTGTGTGGTTGAACGCAGCACATGTAGCTGATAAAGTTTTTATGAGATGTAAATTTGTCCTTTTGTTTTTTTTCTCTGATTCGGGGTCATCCGAGTCGAGAGAGCGCCTGAAAGGAAAAACTATGGAATGGTATGTTTTGCAATTCACCACTACGAGATTTGCAGCAGTTTTTGCTCATCTCGAACGCCTGAACTTCTCTTACTTCTGTCCTATGGAGACTGAAAGGTATCGTCGCCCGGATAAGATAATTTCATATCGAGAAAGACGTTTGCCGCTTTTTCCCGGTTATCTTTTTATCCAGGCAGATTTTGAAGAGGTTCATTCCACTACAATAACTGCTATCCCTTACGTACAACGCTTTATCTCATTTGGCGGTGAGCCTTTACCTGTACCAGAAGATGTGATGGCGGAGCTTTTGTACAGACAATCACATACAACAGCTCAGGCAAATCTTTTAAGGAAATCAATTCCACACGATTTTGCTGAAATTCTACTCATGGATAATCCGCAGCAAAGAAGTATGGCTTTCATCCACTACATCACAGAGAGAAGCTTAACCCACAAAATGAAACGGAAGAAAAATGACTGCTACCCGAAAAAAAACCGCAACGAGACGCAAGCCCCAACGTAATACACTCTACCTGCCCTCAGCTTCTCGTGAGGAACTGGATAAAATTGCTCTGGAGATTGGCTATCGCAGGGGGCGACGTATTTCAAGCTCTGGTGTTGTCCAGTACCTCATAAAAAAATATTCCAGCCAGGCTATTGAGGAGCTGATAAACGAAGACGATGAAGACGATGACGACTTCGATGACTAACCATTCAGTCTAAACTTTCCGCGCTGTTCTGGCCGGGAGAAAATCATGTTATCTACTACTGCTTTTGCGGCGCTTGCTTTGCAATGCGCGGCCAGCGTTCATCCCGATACTGCGCATGAAGTTGCAAGGGTTGAATCTGGTTTTAACCCATATGCTATTGCCGAGATAATACCGAAGGTTGAACGTAAGCCCGGTGACAAAGGCGTAGTGTCCTACTTTCCCAAAACTAAGGAGGCTGCACTCCAGATCGTAAATCAAATTGAATCACGAAATCATCGTTACTCAGTCGGTCTTATGCAAATAACGAGTACGAATTTTGCAAACTTCAATACAACCGCTGAGAAAATGTTTGACCCCTGCGAAAATCTCAAGGTTTCAGAGCAAATTTTGGTGGATTGTTATAAACGTGGTGGCGATATTTTACGTGGCCTGAGTTGCTATTATTCCGGCAATCCAGAAACAGGAACTAAACCTGAATCAGATTTTAATAACACCAGTTATATACAGCGCATAGGGTTTAATCCGCCTGATAACAAAAAAAACTGGGTGGTTCCTTCAGTTAAAGATGCAATCAGAAAGGAGAATGTAACACAGAGTATCAAACCTAAAGAAGTTACCGTATATCCCCAATATGCCATGCGTGGCACTGTTTTAGATGAAAAGGAAACAAACGATGTTAAAACTCAATAAACGTTATTTAACTCTTTCTGTATTTATGGCTGCATTGATGCTTTGTGTAGCAGAACCCGCCTTTGCTGATGATGTATCCACTAAAACAACTGGCTTCTTGCAGAAGATTATCGATTTTCTGACGGATATCCGTAAGCCAGCAATCACCATCATTGCGCTGGTAATTGGTTATATCGCTATCTTCTCACGCCAGCATGCAGCGTGGATTACGCCTTTAATTATCGGGATTATCATCTTTATTGTTGCGCCATATCTGCCTGACTGGTTAGCGTAATATGTAATAAAAGGGGGCGTAAAAATGAGTACCGTTTTTAAAGGGCTGACACGCCCCGCTTTGATTAGGGGGCTGGGCGTTCCGCTCTACCCCTTTCTTGGAATGTGCGTTATCTGCGTTTTGCTTGGTGTCTGGATTCATGAGGCTATGTATGCCCTCATCCTCCCTGGCTGGTATGCCATCAAGCGAGTTACGAAGATAGATGAACGCTTTTTTGACCTGCTTTATCTGCGAATGCAAATCAAAGGTAATCCTCTGGCAAACAAGCGCTTCAATGCCGTCCATTATGCGGGGAGTTCGTACGACGCAGTCGATATATCGAAAGTGGACAATTTTATGAAGCTTAAAGACCAGTCTTCTCTTGAAGAGTTAATCCCGTATTCATCACACATCACTGATAACCTCATTGTTACCAGAAACCATGATCTACTGGCGACCTGGCAGATTGACGGAGCTTATTTTGAATGTGTAGATGAAGCGGATCTAGCCTTGCTTACTGACCAGCTCAATACGCTGATACGTAGTTTTGATGGGAAACCCGTTACCTTTTATACGCATCGTATTCGGGTTAGAAAAGAAGTGCGACCTGTATTTGACAGCAAGATCCCATTCGTCAACAGAGTGATGAACGATTATTACGAATCGCTTTCGGCGGCTGAGTATTTTGAAAACAAATTATACTTAACCGTATGCTATAAACCGTTCAGCGCTGAAGATAAAGTGACGCATTTTCTTTCAAGGAAAAAGGGTAATAAAAATATCTTCGAAGAACCCATTAATGATATGAATGAAATATGTGGCAGATTGAGCACCTATCTCTCCCGGTTTCATTCCCGTCGTCTTGGGTTATATGAAGAAAATAATATAGTTTATTCAGAACAGCTTACGCTGTTCCAGAAACTGCTATCCGGGCGCTGGCAGAAAGTCAGAGTCACCAATAGTCCGTTTTATACATACCTGGGTGGTAAAGACCTGTTCTTTGGTAACGATGCTGGACAAATCACTGCCTCTGACCATGCCCGGTACTTTCGTTGCATCGAGATCAAGGACTACTTTCAGGAAACGGATGCCGGAATTTTTGATGCACTGATGTATCTCCCGGTTGAGTATGTACAGACTTCCTCTTTAACTCCGATAGACAAGCAGTCTGCAATCAAGGCGCTGGATGATCAGATCGACAAACTCGAAATGACCGATGATGCCGCTAAATCCTTGCTCGCTGATTTGAAAGTTGGTCTCGATATGGTCTCCAGCGGCTATATTTCTTTCGGGAAAAGTCACCAGACACTGATTGTTTACGCAGATTCGCCGGAGCGTCTGGTGAAGGACACCAATATTGTAACGACGACCCTGGAGGATTTAGGGCTGATCGTAACCTATTCAACCTTGAGTCTTGGCGCAGCGTATTTTGCTCAGTTACCTGGTAACTACACGTTACGGCCACGCCTGAGTTCTATCAGCAGTCTGAACTTTGCCGAAATGGAAAGCTTCCATAATTTCTTTACGGGCAAGGAGAAAGGAAATACCTGGGGTAACAACCTTATCACCCTGGGCGGCTCAGGAAATGATATTTATAACCTGAACTATCACATGACTACCGAGCATCAAAATTACTTCGGTAAAAACCCCACGCTGGGGCATACCGAAATTCTTGGTACGTCAAACGTGGGTAAAACGGTAGTGATGATGACTAAGGCTTTCGCCGCCCAGCAGTTCGGAACGCCGGAGTCTTTTCCACCTGAGAGGAAATTAAAGAAGTTAACTACAGTATTTTTCGACAAAGATCGGGCAGCGGAACCCGGTATACGTTCAATGGGAGGTGCTTACTTTCGGGTGAAAGAAGGAGAGCCGACTGGCTGGAACCCTGCGGCTTTGCCACCAACCAAACGAAATATTTCCTTTATGAAAGACCTGGTGAGGCTACTTTGTACGCTTAACAGTGAGCCGCTTGATGATTACCAGAACCGCCTGATTTCTGATGCCGTTGAGCGCCTGATGCAGAGGTCAAACCGCTCTTATCCGATCAGTAAGTTGCGACCACTCATTCTGGAGCCTGATGATACTGAAACCCGGCGGCATGGGCTTAAAGCACGCCTGAATGCCTGGGTGCAGGGAGGGGAATTTGGCTGGGTGTTTGATAACCCGGACGATACGTTTGATGTGGACAACCTGGACGTTTTCGGTATAGACGGAACGGAGTTTCTGGATAACAAAGTACTTTCCAGCGCCGCTTCATTCTATCTCATCTACCGTGTCACCATGCTGGCTGATGGCCGCCGACTCCTTATCTACATGGATGAGTTCTGGCAATGGATTAACAACGAAGCGTTCAGAGATTTTGTTTATAACAAACTCAAAACCGCGCGTAAGCTGGATATGGTGCTTGTCGTAGCGACACAATCGCCGGATGAACTAATTAAATCACCTATCGCGGCTGCCGTTCGTGAGCAGTGCGCAACACATATTTATCTGGCGAACCCCAAAGCGAAACGTAGTGAGTACGTAGACGAGTTGGAAGTGAGAGAACTTTATTTTGACAAAATTAAAGCCATTGACCCGTTATCTCGTCAGTTCCTGGTCGTCAAAAACCCACAGAGGAAGGGGGAAAGTGATGATTTTGCGGCTTTCGCAAGACTGGATTTGGGAAAAGCGGCGTATTACCTACCGGTTCTCAGCGCATCGAAACCCCAGCTTGAACTGTTCGATGAAATCTGGAAAGAGGGTATGAAGCCGGAAGAGTGGCTTGATACCTATCTGGAACGTGCAAACCTGATTTAAGGAATCCCTATGAAAAAGCATATCGTTGCGGCACTTATCGCCTCTGTTACGGTTATTTCTGGTGCTCAGGCTGGTGTTCCCGTTGCCATTGATGCAAACCCTGAATGGGCTGTCGAAGCGCAGCGCTGGACAGAACGCCTCAAACAGTGGCAGGACACCGTGAACCACTACCAGAAACAGATTAATGCCTATAAGCAGGAGCTGCTGACCAAAACGGGCATTCGTGATGTTCAGGGACTGGTGCAGTCTGCGCAATCTGTCAGTAAGGAGCTGGAGAATATTTACGACCAGGGGAACTCCTTCATTGATGATTACATTAAGAACCCGGAAGCCACCCTGTCTGAGCAAGCCAGATCACTACTGGCCGATTATAAGGTGACAAACACCTGTAAGGGGCTGGGATATACGGGCGACCTGGTGCGGGGCTGTGAAGCCTCGTTCCTGTCCCAACTGGCGGGGATCGAGTACGGCAATAAGCTGGAAAGTAAACTGCGTGAAGATAATCAGGAAATGGCCGACCTTATCGACCAGGTGAAGAACGCCCAGGACACGAAAGCCACGCAGGACGCGACAAACGCTGTATCTCTGGCAAGCCTGAAATTTAACAAGCTCAAATTTCAGTATGAAATGTATCGCGATAAGCAGCGCGATCTTGCAGAATACAAGGAGAAAATGTTACAGGCTGCTTTCCAGGAGAAACAATTAGGGGCTGTTAATAAAGAAACTCCAGTTGTTGATTATAAGGCAGCATTTGAGCAGCAGAGTTATGAAATGAACTGAGGGGGCATTTTGAAAAAATATGGATTAGTTGCGGCGTTGGGGCTTACATTCTTTCTTACCGGGTGTGAAGAGGTTAAATCTGTAGACTGGTGGCAGTCTCACGTAGACGATGCAACGAAAAAAGTAGCTGAATGCAAAAAGTCTGGGAGTGATAGCGAAAATTGTAAAAACGCTAAGGAAGGTTTGTTTAGGTATAAGCAATTACATCCTAAGCATGTTGACTATAAAGATGCATTCAAAAATGTATTGGGTAAAGATGGAAGTTAAAAGGAGCCACTATGGCAACTTCTAGGTATTTCCAGGCCGCTCATGACGTTATTGTTAAAACTCTTGACCAGTCTTTGACTGGTCAGTTAGATAACTTTTCTTCAATAGCGTCTCAGTTGGGTAAGTATGGTATTTCCATTTATATATTGTGGTATGCTTATACCACAATAGTTGGGAAGCAAAAAACCGCAGTGCAGGATTTTTTATGGAATCTATGTCGATTCTGGTTAATTCTTGTTTTTGTCAAAAATATGGGGGGGTGGTTAGATAGTGCAACTCAGGCCATTGATGGGCTGAAGGAAACATTTGCAGGAGGTGATCCTTGGAAATGGGTTGACGAGCTTTGGGAGAAAGTTCAGCAGGTAGCTGCATATCTTATGTCCAAAGATACTTCGAAGTATGTGAAAACAGATGGGGCAATCGCATCTTTATTAACATATGCTGGAGGGATAATTGCATTATTGCTAACTTCAATAGTTTATCTCGCCGCCGAAGTTACTATTAAGATACTTACTATTACCGCGCCGTTGTTTATTATTTGTCTTTCATTTGGTTTTTTAAGGCAGATGTTTAATAGCTGGCTTCAGTTAATATTTAGCTCATGCTTCATATTCTTGTTTTGTGGACTGGCAATTAAAGCGGGAATGACGTTCCTTAATGGCATTCTGACAATCTCGATAGCTAACGCAGATGAATTAAATCTGATATCAACAGGTGCTCAGGCCGGGGTTGCAGGTGCATTTATGGCCTGGATTATCTGGCAAGCCAAAACCTATGCTTCCCAGCTCGCAGGGGTAGGTGTTGAAGGCGCGATGCAAGGGGCAGCCGCAATGGGGATTGGTGCTGGCGTGTTCGGCGCTTCCCGTATGGGGCGTAATCTGCTTGGTATGGGTAAAAATGCAGGGATTGGCGCATGGAAAGGCGTTCGCCGTCAGGATGGAGGGTTCAACCAGTCTCCTGGTGTATCCGGTAAGTTGGGGAATCTGACCGGGCAGGGCGTTAATATTGGCGCTAAGAGGCTTCGCCAGGCTGCGATAGATGCGGCGAAAAAGAAATATGGAGGTTAACCGATTTATTATTTAAATCTGTCAACTCTGAGTATTCCGCAGTAAATATTCACTCCTCTATTTAGGTTCTCACATTATGAAACTACTTATCACGGCTATCGTGACGCTTTGCCTTGTCGGATGCCAGGCGTCACATAAACAACCTCCGGTATCCGGAAAAAGCGAACCTGTTAATTCAGCAGAGGTAATGCGCAATGGGGTTTAAACTCTCAGGATTAAAACTTCCCGGTTTTAACAAGAAAAAAGAAGTAACAGACTCTTCAACTACTTTTGAAGAGAAAAATGTATTGATGCAGGAGAAAATGAACCGCATTTATAAATTCGGTGGTATTGCAGGAATTGCCGTAGGTGTGTTGTCTCTGCTGGCACTGAATGGAGCGCTACCGTTAAAGAGTACGGTTGTCGAAGCTTATCTTATTAATGGTGTCACTGGCGTTGCTGAAAGACTGACTTCTGTTAAAAAAGAAAACCTCTCTGAAAATGAAGCGCTGGCGAAATACTTCATTACTCAGTATGTGAAGCGTCGTGAAGGGTATAACTATTTCAGTCTCCAGCATGATTATGATTATGTTCTGTTATACAGCGCTGAGAATGTGGCGACGGATTACAACGCTTTAATCAACGGCAACCAGTCACCAAAGGTTATTTATAATAAAGCGGAAAAAACCGCATCTGTTCAGGATAATCCGTCCGTGATTATCAGTCCGTCATCCCGGCGCGATGATAAGGATATGGGAGCATATATCCGGTTTAAATTAACCATTCGAAATGTCGCGACAGGCCAGGATGATTATGAATACTGGAACGTCCGGTTGACCTACCGTATTGAACCACAGGTCGAAATGGCATCGGGTGACCGAAACAATAACCCGCTTAAATTCGTTGTAACGAGCTATGTACGCGATAAAGAAGTGAAAGGGTGAAAACTATGAAAATGAATAAAGGAGCGCTAATTGTGGCGCTTCTGTTGGTGTCGCACGTCTGCCATGCAGCCGTTACGCCAGCAGCCAGCCGTTTTGATCCCCGTAATCAGATTGTCAGTTATAACCCGCAAAACACGACAGTCATAAACAGTGCGGTTGGCTATACAACCACACTGGTATTTGACGAGGATGAAACGGTCATCAGTGCCAGAACCGGCTTTCCCCAGGGCTGGGAAGTGAACAAAGAAGATAACCTGGTGTATCTCGAAGTGAAGCCCGTCAAACAGACCGTACAGAAGAACAGTACCGATGACAATGGCAACCAGTCTTCAGAGGTGGTCAGTGTAGCCCTTGATCCTGAAAACGACCTGGAACGCTGGCGAACAAACCTGTTTGTTCGCACAACAAAACGTAATTACAGCATGGAGCTGAACGCCCGAACGTTCCGGCAGCCGGATAAGATCGCGTTTGTTGTTAATTACCAGTACCCGCAGGAACGCCGGAAGGAGCAAGCCGAAATCGAGAAGAAACGGATTGAGGCTCTTAACAAGCGGCAGGAGGAGCAGGCAATCAACCGTTCTCTTGAAAATGCGAAGTCGCCCAAGAACTGGGATTACTGGAAGCGGGTAGCTGACGGCAGCCAGTCAATCAGCCCGGATTATGCGTATGACGATGGCCGCTATACCTGGTTTGGCTTCAGCCCCCTGAAGAAAATCCCCAGCGTCTTTGTTATGAGCGGCGAACAGGAAACGCTGACTAACCCGGTAGTCAAAAACAGCGGTAGTTTCACCGTTGTTGGTGTTCCTGTAGACCAGCGCTTTGTTTTGCGTATGGGAAATCAGGTTGTTGGGGTTGAAAACCGGGGCTTTGGCAAAGTCCGTCTTCCGGCAGGAGATACCGTTTCCCCGAACGTTGAGAAAGAGGTGATCCAGTGAGCGAACAGGAAAATAAAATCCCGACCGCTGTAGAAATTGAACAGGCACTACGGGAACGGCATCAGAAAGAAATTGAGCAAAACGATAAAACGGATAAGGGAGATGAAGATGACGGTAAATCAGTAAAACGCCTGGGTATCGAGAAGCTTAAAAAATCGCGTAAGGGGCTGGTGATTATTGTGGCCGCTTTCCTTCTGCTGGCCGCCGGGGTGTCTGTCTACTATATCCCGTCGATTATTCGTGCAATGTCCAGCGGTGATGATAAGCCTGCCAGTAATGCGGTATCTACTGGTTCAGTAAAACGCGCGACAGGACTCAGCGATGATGTTGATCCATTCAACACCAGGGAAGAACCGGCTAAGACGGAAGAACGGAAGGAAAGCAGCGGCAAAGCGGAAACGCCACCGGAAAAAGTACAACAAAACTTCAGTCGTGCGCTGGATGTGGCCTATGGGGGGAGCAGCTCTGCTTCCTCAAATTCCGGTGGTAGCTCATCAACGGCCAGCAATACCAGGAACGAGGGGGACGGCAGTGACAAACAGGCAGAGGTTCAGCCTGTTAATGCAGGGCAACCCGCGCAGCTTTCTAAAATTACGCGCGTTCCTTATGACCCTAACCTTTTCATTCCTGAAAATACCGCGATTAAGTGCTCGCTGGACAGACGATTTATTTCTGATCTGGCTGGCAAGCTGGTCTGTACGATTAATGAGGACGTATACAGTGCAAACAGGAATGTAAAGCTAATTGAAAAGGGAACAGCCGCATATCTGATGTATAAAACGGGCACGTTCAATCATGGTCAGGGAGCCGTGTTTATCGCTGCTACGAAGCTTAGAACACGTAAGGAACCTTTCATTGATATTCCGCTGATTGATACACAGGCGGCGGGAGCGCTGGGTGAGGCCGGGGCTTCAGGCTGGATTGACACACATTTTGCAGATCGCTTTATGGGCGCGATGATGGTTGGCATGATCCCCGATGTGGCACAGGCCGCAAGTGGAGCGGCTAAAAGTAATAAAGACAATCAGACCGACTATACAGCTAACAGTCGCCAGGCTTTTGCTGATATAGCACGCGAAGCGTTTGCAAACAGCGTAAATATCCCTCCAACGCTTTATAAAAACCAGGGGGAAATCATTACTCTGATCGTTGGTCAGGATTTGGATTTCTCCAGCATCTACAAATTAAAAATGGTGGGTACCCGGAGGTAATTTGATAACGCTGGATATCAAAGAGTTTTCAATGCTGTTAGGAATAAGGGAAAGCGAAATATACCATCATATTCGTAAGGGCATACCAATAAATGGCGTTCCTTTCCCCAAACCACTGAAACAAATCAAAACGCATCGATTTAATTACGAAGAAGTCATGCGTTTTATTGAAGATCTTAAAGGAAAAGGTGAATTATGAAGGATGCAGAGAACAGACATATTGTTTATGAAATAATAGATGAATACTTCCACCACTGGCTTAATGAAGTCGATGGTTTAACTGAAATCGCGGTAAATCGGCCTGATGAACTGTTTGTTAAAGTGAGTGGGAAATGGCAGCAGCATGAATTAAAAATGGATTTTAAAGATTGTATGTCATTTGCAGGGGCAATTTCTGATTATCATGATGGTGGGTCGGTTACGCCAGAATATCCCTTACGTTCTGTTACGCTCCCCGGAGGGGAGCGTGTACAAATAGTTATTCCCCCGGCAACGGAACGGGAAACGGTGTCTATTACAATCCGTAAGCCGTCCAGTGTGTTTATCGACCATGATACCTTTGTTAAACAAGGGTTTTACTCAAGGCTAAATCAAGGGGGGAAATTCAGGGATAAAGAAGATGAATTATCTTCAATGTTTAAAGATAATTGTTTTGAACAATTTGTCCCTGAATGCCTGGTTAAGGGTAAAACGATGGTATTTTGTGCCGGAACGGGGGCGGGTAAAACCACCTTTGCAAATGCCTGTCTTCAGTACATACCCCATCATTTACGATGTATTTCAATTGAAGATACAGATGAAGCAAAGTTCAGGTTCCACAAAAATCATGTGAAATTGTATTACCCGTCAGAAGGGGAAAGTAGCACTGTCAGTTCCGCTTCTCTTTTACGTTCTGGTTTTCGTATGAACCCGGACAGAATCCTCATGACTGAGGTTCGCGGCGCGGAAGCCTGGGATTTTCTCAAAGGCTCAAGTTCCGGCCATGCAGGGAACCTTACAACCGTCCATGAGAGCACCCCTGAAGATGCTGTGCTTGGACTGGTTCAACGGTGCTATATGAACCCTGAATGTCAGAATTTGCCTTATAACATTATATTGCGGAGGGTGTTAAGCAACGTCGATGTGATTATGAGTATTAAGTACATCGATGAGGAAGATAACCGATTTGCATCGGGTATTTACTATCGTGATATTCATTTTCAGGAATACTTTGAAAAGCTGAAGGAGTGATTATGTCTCTGAAACTACCCGATAAAGGCCAGTGGGCTTTTATCGGTCTGGTTATGTGTCTTGTGACGTATTATACTGGCTCAGTTGCTGTTTACTTCCTGAACGGAAAAACGCCGCTTTATATATGGAAGAATTTTGATTCCATGCTGCTGTGGCGGATAATAACAGAGAGTAATATACGGACAGATATCAGGTTAACCGCAATCCCCTCTCTTTTATCAGGTATGGTTTCGTCTCTCATTGTGCCTGTTTTTATTATCTGGCAACTGAATAAAACGGATGTTGCTCTTTATGGTGACGCGAAGTTTGCCAGTGATAATGATTTAAGAAAATCGAAACTTCTGAAATGGGAGAAAGAAAACGATACTGATATTCTTGTAGGTGCATATAAAGGTAAATACCTGTGGTATACCGCACCAGATTTTGTATCACTTGGCGCAGGAACCCGCGCAGGTAAAGGGGCTGCAATAGGTATTCCAAACCTGCTGGTCAGGAAACATTCCCTGATTGCATTAGATCCAAAACAGGAACTGTGGAAAATCACCAGTAAGGTACGTGAAAAACTGCTGGGTAATAAGGTCTATCTTCTTGACCCTTTCAACAGTAAAACGCATCAGTTTAACCCGCTTTTCTATATTGATTTAAAAGAAGAGAGCGGGGCTAAAGACCTGCTGAAGCTGATTGAGATCCTGTTCCCGTCTTACGGTCTGACCGGAGCGGAAGCACACTTTAATAACCTCGCGGGGCAGTACTGGACGGGGCTGGCAAAATTGCTTCATTTCTTTATTAACTACGACCCCTCCTGGCTTGGTGAGTTCGGGCTTAAACCTGTTTTCTCAATTGGTTCTGTAGTCGATTTGTACAGCAACATCGACCGGGAGCTGATACTCAGTAAGCGAGAAGACCTGGAGGGAACAAAAGGACTTGATGAAAACGCGCTGTATCATCTGCGCGATGCCCTGACCAAAATCAGGGAGTATCACGAAACCGAAGACGAACAACGTTCGAGTATTGATGGTTCGTTTCGTAAGAAAATGAGTCTGTTTTATCTTCCGACTGTTCGCAAATGTACAGACGGCAATGATTTCGACCTTCGCCAGTTGCGCCGGGAAGATATCACTGTTTATGTTGGCGTTAATGCTGAAGATATGTCCCTGGCCTATGACTTCCTCAACCTGTTCTTTAACTTCGTTGTGGAAGTCACGTTACGAGAAAACCCTGACTTTGACCCGACACTGAAACATGACTGTCTGATGTTCCTGGATGAGTTTCCGTCTATTGGTTACATGCCAATCATTAAAAAAGGTTCGGGTTATATTGCCGGGTTTAAACTCAAACTTCTGACGATTTACCAGAATATCAGTCAGCTTAATGAAATCTATGGTGTTGAAGGTGCCAAAACGCTGATGAGTGCGCATCCCTGCCGGATTATCTACGCTGTCAGTGAAGAAGATGACGCTAAAAAGATTTCGGAAAAGCTGGGCTATATCACCACCAAATCGACAGGTTCAAGCAAGACAAGCGGACGCTCAACGTCGAAAAGCAGTTCAGAAAGTGAGGCGCAGCGCGCCCTTGTGCTCCCGCAGGAGCTGGGAACGCTGGATTTTAAAGAAGAATTTATCATTCTTAAAGGTGAAAACCCGGTTAAAGCTGAGAAAGCCCTCTACTTCCTCGACCCGTATTTTATGGACAGGCTGATGATGGTAAGCCCCAAACTTACCGAGTTAACCGCCTCTCTGAATAAGACTAAAAAAGTATTGGGTGTTAAAGGGCTTAAATATCCTTCTAAAGAAAAAATGCTCTCCGTCGGTGAGCTGGAGTCAGAGGTTTTACTATGAAAAAAATGTTAATGGTCAGTGTCCTTTTTCTCTCTGCCTGTTCCTCTCCGCCTGAACCACCACAGGTTGACTGGGAACAGAATCCTGAAACGGTGAATACACAATTAATGGACTGGCAACCGACATACTCAGTTATTAAATCAGACAAGGTTAATTCATCGTGGGTTAAGGTTATCCATAATTTCAGGCCTGAAAACCGCCTTTACGATGATGCTGTTTTTTATTCTGTTGCACATTCTGATTCAGTGATTGTTGAAACCAGTAACGGAACAGACTTTTTCACAGCTAAAAACTGGTTGAGGGCGAACGGTGCAAACGGTGTCATACAGTATCGTTATAAAATGAACTGTTTTTCTTGCCGGACTACCAGTGTTTATTTATCACGATAACGCCGGATTAATAAAATTCTTGTAATTTTATTGAGCCGGGGTTGAACAACCGCAGGGCGTTAGTTGCCCGTTATCCATGAGGTGTATATGAAAAAGACCGTAACCACGGCAGTGCTGCTTTGTGCGTTCGCTGCCGGAACTGCTCATGCTGAGGAAAAGGCCGACCCGAACGATCCATGTGCAATGGTGTTATGCCTTGCCGGAAAACTTGACGGAAGTAGTCCGGCAGAATGTGACCCGATGTATAAAAGTTTTATGTCAATCAGGAAAAAGAATAAACATGGTTTTTTACCCGATCACACGGCAGATGCCAGAAAGAAAAAACTAAATGAATGTCCTGCGGCTGATGCAGGTACAGTAAGTAAAATTATTTCAAGCTTTGGCCGATTGAAAAACTTTTAATTCTGTTTGATTTAATTCTGATGTGAATACGCAAGTTTCAGGTTTGAGACTGGAACTTGCGAACATTTTTTACAGGGGTGGGAGGATGAAAATTATTAACGTACCTGATGCAAGAAGTGTGAGAATTGCCGGAATTGAAATTATCGATAGTGTCAAATCGGTCGCTTCTGTTTTTACTGAAATTTTGTTGTTTATGGTCTGGTTTCCGGCAATTGTCTATGGGCTTTATCGTTTTGTTATCGTTTTGTGGGATGCTTCCTTAAAGCCGCAATCGCTCATTGAGTTTATTAATTTCATGGTTGAGTTATACAGCTATGTACTTCCTTCGTTGGCTGTTATCGCAGTGGCTTTAGTCGTCGTTTTATCCATTTTTAAAAGACTCTCAGCAATATGGGAGGGAAGAAAGCAATGAGACATTTTTTTAATGTTCTTTCCTTTGCTGTTGCCCTGTTGCCAGCTACATTGTGTGCTGCTCAGATTCAGGGGAAAGTTATTCGCGTTCTCGATGGAGATACCATCGAAGTTAAAACACTACCCGCGAAAATTGTTGTGTATGAAGTTCCGATTCGAGTCCGATTGATAAATATCGATGCACCGGAAAAAAAACAACCCTTTGGTCGCTGGTCAACCAATCAACTTAAAGCCCTGCTGGCAGGGCAATCAGTTACCGTCTCTTATACGCAAACAGATCGCTACGGGCGAGTCCTGGGACGAGTGGTGACAGCGAACGGCACTGAGGCTAACCGCCAGCAAGTGCTAAAAGGGGCTGCATGGGTTTATGACAGGTACAACACCGATAACTCATTACCGGCTCTGCAACGGGAAGCTCAGACACAGAAGCGCGGCCTGTGGGCTGACAGTAATCCCGTTCCTCCGTGGGAGTGGCGTCATAAACAAAACTGACGCGCTTCGCTTGTCCAACCCCTCCTCTGCCTGAAGAAAATCTTCAGGCAACGTCACGGTTTTTAATATACATGGTGCGCATATGGGTAAATTAACTCTGGTAGAGCAGGCTTTACGGCTCCATAAAGAATATTACGGTGAAGATAATTTTGGTACTGTCGTAAAGGATTGTGATTACTATCCTAAAGTGGCAGAGATTTTTATAAACAGAAAGAATCGTAAAATTTATTCGAATCTTGATATCGAACCCGTTGCTTCAACCGTCGTTCATACGGGAAGTAGCCCTGTTATGGCTAAAGCCGGGAGGATTAAAAAGCTTATGTTTAAAGATGGTTCGGGAGCATACCGGATTCATCTTGGTCAAAATGAAGTGGTTCATATTATTCGCTTCATTCTTAACTCTAAAGTCAGAATGGAGTACGCAGTTGGCACAACCAAAAGTATGTCGATGCTTCATAATCTTTGCGAAGCTGGACGCGCTAAATTAAACCGCTCTTTACCCCGTAAAGGTATCTGGAAAATCGGGTGTTACGACGGCGTTTATTATCACGGTAAGGCAAGGAAGGAAGAAATAGAAAACGCTTTACGTTTTTCTGTTCATCCAAAGTTTAATGAGCTGGAGAATGACTTTAATCAGTTCTTTTCGGATATTGATTTCTACACCCGTTATGGTCAGTCAGGAATGCGAAAAGTGCTTTTTACTGGTCCTCCGGGCACAGGGAAAACGACTATCGCAAAAGCTTTGGGGGCAAAATATCAGGATAAATATGTATTTGTTTATGCTGATGATTACTTTAAAGATGTTTGCTATGCCGCAGCTCAAAAGAAAATACCCGTTATCATAATAGCTGAAGAGGTTGATGAACTTTATCGGGCTGATGCCGGAACGTTAAGTTTTCTTGATGGGGCTGATACACCGCGAAATCTTGCCGGGACATATGTTATTTTTTCAACGAACTATCCTAACCGGATTGATCCGCGCATCAGAAAACGCCCTGGCAGAATTGACAGAATCATATCTGTAGGTGCTTTTCGGACTAAAGCCGCTGCCGCTTGTGCCAAAATGTACTTACCAGACGATATAAATATTGACCTTAAAGAACTTGGCGCGGTGCTGGACAGAACGACTCCTGCTGAAATAAAGGAGATAATAAATATTGCTATTGGCATGATTCGCGGAACAAAAAACGAATTAACAGTAGATGTAATCAAGAATGCGCGTGCCTTTTTGAAAGGAACCCTTGACCTTAGTGTGCAGGAGGCAGAAGAAGACATAGAGGAAAGGGAAGAAATCTTTAAAAAGAATGGTGCGCAGCCTGACTATTCAAGTTACCTTGAGGATTGATTAATGAGACTTTTTATTGCAGAAAAACCGTCTTTAGCAAAGGCTATTTTTGAAGGACTGGGCGGAAATCCCAATACAGAAAAGAAAAACGGCTATTTTGAACACGGTTCTGATGTCGTTACCTGGTGTTATGGTCATATGCTGGAGCTTTACGACCCACAGGATTATGACGACAAATATTCCAACTGGCGTTATAGTGATTTACCCATTAAAGCGGTTTATCCGCCAAAATATAAAATCAAGCCTGAATCAGAAGCACAGACCCGCATTATTTTGTCTCTTATCGATAAAGCCGACAGCATCGTTCATTCAGGCGACCCCGATGATGAAGGATGTTTGCTGGTTGATGAGATTCTGGGTTATGCCGGAAACAAGAAACCCGTCCAGCGACTGCCTGTTGCCGACCTCAACCTTGCGCCAGTGCAAAAATCACTGTCGAATTTACAACCTAACGATAAATTTCGCGGTATGACGTTAAGCGCCCTGGCGCGTTCCCTGTGCGATCAGGGTTTTGGCTATAACATGACGCGGGGATGTACATTAAAAGGCCGTGAGAAGGGCTATGACGGCGTTCTGAACGTTGGCCGGGTACAAAGTGCCGTTCTTGGTCTGGTGAACATGCGCACGCTGGCGAACCAGAATCACACAGAAAGCTTTTATTACGATGTATTCGCCAGTCTGTCGATGAACGGGCATCAGATTAAGGCGAAATATCAGACAACAGACGACGATCAGATAGACGAGAAAAAACGCCTGATCTCCGAAGCTCAGGCCGCGCATATTGCCGGACGTGTTACGGGTAAGGATGCTATTGTTACTATCGCGACGACAAAGCCGGAAAATAGCAAGCCTCCGCTTCCGCTTAACCTTTCCACGCTTCAGCAGCTCTGCGCAAAGCGATTTGGTTATTCTGCAAAAGATACGCTCGATGTGATGCAGGGGCTGTATGAAACTCACAAGCTTCTGACCTATCCACGTTCTGACAATCGCTATCTTTCAGATGAGCATTATTACCAGGCCGGAGATATTGCCACTGCTATAGCGGCCACCGTACCCGAACTGGCGTCTGCGATCGTAGATATGGATAAAGGCCAGAAACACAAAGCCTTTAATGCCAGTAAGATTGAGGCGCACCACGCCATCATCCCGACGACAAAAAGCGGAGCCGGTATTCAGCTTAATGAAAAAGAGCGGAACGTTTATAACCTGGTGTCCGTCTACTTTATCGGGCTGTTCTACCCGGATGCGATCCGCAACAAGACGAAAATCCACTTTGATATTAAGGGGGATACCTTTACGGCCACACAGAGCGTTCTGGTACAAAAGGGCTGGGAAGCGCTGGGTAAGGATAGTGATGACGAGGACGAAACCGAAGATGCCGGAACGGACGGTTTTGACCTTTCATTGCTGAAATTTAATGACAGCGGCCTGTGTGAATCGGCAGACGTGGACAAGAAAAAGACTACACCACCTCGCTATTTCACAGAGTCAACGTTACTGGCCGCCATGACGAGTGCGGCAAAATTCATTGATGATCCGGCTCTCAGAAAGGCGCTGGAAGCGAAAGACGAGGGCAGCAGTGATCGTGGCAGTATCGGAACGGAAGCCACCCGCGCGGGTATTCTTGAGAAACTGGCGGCAAATACCGGGCTTATCTCCATCGAAAAAGAAAAGGGGTATTCGGAGCTGGTATGGAAAACCACAAAACAAGGCCAGGAGTTTTGCGCTGCACTGCCTCCTGAAATCACTAAACCGGATATCTCCGCTCTGTGGGCTGAAAAGCAGTCTCAGATCAAAGCCGGAGAGCTGACAGTTGAGGAGTTTATTAAGGAAAATGATGAGTACGTCCAGGGGTTAATCGACGAGCTGGACAGGAACGGAATTTCGATTTCTTCAAATGCCACGCCCTGCCCGGTTTGTAACAACGGTTTCCTGCGTAAGCGTAAGGGGCAAAATGGCTTTTTCTGGGGATGCTCCTGCTACCCTGAATGCAAGACAACATTCCCGGACAAAGACGGCAAACCGGATATGGAAGCAAAATCCAGATCAGAAGGTTCCATGTCCCGGCTCGAAGCCCCCTGCCCTTCATGCAGTAAAGAAATTATTATCCGGCCTAAAGGCTTTTTCTGTTCCGGGTGCGAGTTTAAAATCTGGTCTGAAGTGTCAGGAAAAAAACTGACACAAAATCAGGTTGAGACATTAATCAAAAAAGGTAAAACCGGAGAGATTAAAGGCTTTACCAGTAATAAAACCGGGAAAAAGTTTGACGCTGCAATTGTTTTGCAGGATAAAACTACGGGTAAACTTGGGTTTCAGTTCAGTAAAAAATAAGGATTAACTCGATGAGTGAAAATGAAACGTTTGACGCAACAAAAAAGCTACTCCTGAATATTCGCTCTGTTCGTGTTTTTGCGCGAGAAACCAGCTTTGAACAACTGCTGGAAATGCAGGAAAAGCTTAACGCCGTGATCGAAGAACGTCGTGAAGAAGCAGAGCGTGAGGCAGCAGAACGCGCAGAGCGCGAAAGAAAGCGCCAGGAACTGCTCCAGTTGATTGCCGGAGAAGGTTTTTCACCGGAAGAACTGCTTGGCCTGTCCGAAGATGCGCAAAAAACACGCAAAAAGACGTTGCCAAAAGCGCCGCCTAAATATCAGTTTGATGAAAACGGCGAAACGAAATACTGGTCTGGTCGTGGCCGGACACCAAAACCAATCGACGAAGCGTTAAAAGCTGGCCGTTCTCTTGATGAGTTTCTCATCAAAAAAGATGCTTCCAGCACTGCTGGTGACGAACAGTAATCTAACAAGCCTCTGACACTGCGTCAGAGGCTTTTTTTTAGCAAAAAGGGCGCGGGGGGTTATGGTGAAGAAATCTTTGGATATCTTCGCGGGGATAAGGGAAGTAGTCTCTGATATCTTTGGTTTCTAACTTACCAGTGCAGTGATACGTCTGAAAATAGATCCACTCTGCTATTGTTTTGTAGATGTGATTTCCCATGTTCGCGCTTTGAGAACCATACTGCATGACTTGTGCATCCAGGTCATTACACATCTCCGGCGGAGTGAGTACATGATATGTCCTGCATAACAGCGGGCGGTAATTGTAGATTGAGCATGTTCCCTTCTCAGACAAAAACGGACATTTTGACTCATGCCCGGTCGTAAGCGGGTTGTCTCTGGCAGTAAGTTTACTTGCTTGTGCAATATGTGTTGCCTCAAGCGCGGTTAAATGAACATCCATTTTACAGCACGAAGAGCACCCCTTTTGACAGGAGGTAAACGTGCTCACAAATTCTTTGTTAAAACGATCCAAAAAGGCGTACATCTGTTTTAACTTGAGGTAAATATTACCGGATTGAGTATTGAGTTTATTTATGAGTGCCTTTAACTCATCGAAATACTTATCAGGTACGGGTTTCAGATTGGTATAGCCGGGTAATGTTTCGCCTGGCTCCAGGTGGATCACTGAGTTAGGTTTGATATCCATTGCTTTTGCTTCCTATATTCTTCTCGCGCTGGTTGTTCATTTGACACTAAAACAAGCGTCATACAATGGCAAGGTGTCAAGCCCAGCAGTAAATCACGCTTGCCAGCAAACCAGTTTCCTGCAGCCGGTTTGGCCGTTGATTTTTGCCAGCAATATTACCCGCTCGATGCCCGCCCTGGGCGTGAAATTGCCAGCAAAAAAGATTGCCGCTATCAAAGGTGTGGTTTATATTATCTGTATCGTACGATACAGATAATGGAGAAGCTTAATAGATGACTGAAAAAATCACTGACGAGGAACTGGTAGATTTGTTGGAGGCGCTCAAAAGAGCACATGGTATGGGCGTTTGTTCAAAGGCGGTTAAGCTGGCACAGCGTTGCGCTGATGTGTTCCCTGCTATTGTTGCAGAGTTACAGGAATATCGGAACGCCGCTAAGCGAACTTCAGCATGACAAGAGCCACGGAACGCGCTTACAGCGAGCTACAACAGGCGTTTGATTTCTATAACCAGCGCCTTTTTGACGGCGAACTCCCTGACTGTCTGATTACGTTCCAGCGCGGCAAGAACACAATGGGCTATTTCAGTTACAGGCGCTTTGTTGCTGCTGACGGCAGCGGCAGGATGATTGATGAAATCGCCCTCAATCCTGAATACTTCCCGGTGTACCCGCTTATTGAAGTCATGCAAACGCTGGTTCATGAGCAGTGCCATATGTGGCAGTACCACTACGGCAACCCGTCGCGTAAGACGTACCACAATGCGCAGTGGGCGGCAAAAATGGAAAGTATCGGACTTATGCCCTCCTCCACCGGGAGACCTGGTGGTGCGAAAGTCGGCCAGAAGATTAATGACTATCCGATCCCTGGTGGCCGCTTCCAGCGCGTCACACTGGAACTGTTCCAGGGGCAATTTGCTTTGAGCTGGTTTGATCGCTTCCCTGTCCAGGTCGAACAACAAAAAGATATGACCGCCGTAATAGAGCAATGGCGCGAAACGCTTGCTCTGGCGCATCAAAATGCTGAGGCCGGGATTGATATAGAAGCGGTGCTTTCTATGGCTCTGCTGCCGTCAGTGTCACCGCAGAACGGGAGCCATTCAGATGATATGGCCGGGAGCAATGACAATGATTTGTCAGTTGCAGCATTTGAGGACAAGCCAAAACGAAATAAAGTTAAATATCAGTGTCGCGGGTGTGGCGCTGCCGTGTGGGGCAAAGCCGGACTGAATATTGAATGCGGCGATTGCGAGCTGGCTTTCATCGAAAATTAATTGCCAGCAAATTTTCCCGGTCACATCTGTTGGCCAGTGTTTTTTGCCAGCAAAGTTTCTTCCCGGGTTCGCGCCGGCAGCGCAAAAATGACAGCAAAAGAGGGGTATCATGGGGCATTACACAATCAGAACGAATGACGACGAAGATCAGGCCATTAAAAAGGCGCAGGAAGCGACCGGACAGGCATCA
This sequence comes from Enterobacter cloacae complex sp. 309I3, assembly GCF_050031595.1. Taxonomy (NCBI): domain Bacteria; kingdom Pseudomonadati; phylum Pseudomonadota; class Gammaproteobacteria; order Enterobacterales; family Enterobacteriaceae; genus Enterobacter; species Enterobacter cloacae complex sp. 309I3. The sequence goes on from NZ_JBLGWI010000003.1 coordinate 32,298, forward strand.
GCCAGCAAAACCTTTATGACGGCTATCCTTGAGCTTCAGCGTAACAGAGACGAGATGGCGCAGCTACGGCGTGAACTGGCGCAGGAAAAAGCGCGGAGTCAGGAGCTGGTATCATCGGTAAAACAATTCCGTTCCAGCCTGAACAATCTGTTTGATCTGGCTGACAACCCTTAAATAACAAGGAGCGAAACGTGCATACCACAAATGCGATTATCCTGTGCCTGGTGTCATATCCCTGCATCGTTGCATGGGTTATCTATAAAAACAGATTTGTCGATTACTTGTTTTTAACTCTGCTTGCTTGTTTGGGGAGCATTTTTTCAGTCGTATTGTATAAACAGCCCGACTACTCATTGACCATATATCAGGCCGTTGCTGTCGGCTATGCTGCCGTGATCATGCCAACGGTGTTAGTTTTGAGTGTCGTTAATATCTTCATGGGAAAAGCAGAGAGAACGTGCAAATGAATACACTGGCTGCACTGGAAAATACGTTTCGTGATATGAGAAAGCATGGCTGCCAAACAGTCATGGTCACGCAGTCTTTAGCTGATTTTGGCCGCTACAGCTATAAACCGCGCCCTGCATTTCAGGACTGGATCGAACGGCTGAAGACTGGCGAACGTCTGCCGCGAGGCCGTTACTTTGTTGGCAAGAAGCCTGGTGGCCGCCTGGTGCTCATTGATGAATTGGGGGGAACATGGACAGAAAAAGTAACAGTGATTCATACCAACGCTGGATGATAGAGAAGGCTGACAAAAGGGAAAGGACGCAAATCAGTATGTCGTTCGTAAAGATGAAGGACGTACTTTTTAACGTGCTGGCTATCGGTACTGTTTTAGCAGCCCTGGTGGTGATCTTTTATGAAGTGCAAAGCAGCTTATAAATTGATGGCCGTTGACAATGAATGTCATACTACCTGACCGGGCAATGCCGGAAGATTTCTTTCACGGGTGATGGTTTGTGATCCCGGCATTGTTCCGGCGCTCTCTCGTAAATTCTCGCGCCCAATCCCCCTCGCAAAACCTCAGAATTCACGTAACGCACCGCGATTTCGGCAACCATCAACCCTAACGTCCTTATGTTGTTGGGTTTGCCGCAGAACAATTTATTCATTTAAAATAGATTTAAACGAAGCGGGAAACCGCAGACGTAAAAAAACCGACTGGTGAGGTCGGCTTTTTTACGGTTCCGGTGCGAGCTGGTAACTCAGCCCGGAAGGGAAACTCTCTACAACTGACAATAGTATGATAATCCGTGAAGCCTGATTATGCAATATGACGGGCAGTGACTGTGCGTTAACGGTTTGCCTGAACGTTAGATAAACGTATAATCAGAGGGTTAGCTCTGTGGTGAGTCTCTCCCTGCATTCCGCTAAATGCGGCATGAACAGGTTCAAAGTCCTGACAGGTAATACAGGTGGTGCTGGTTATCTGTGCTCTGGCAGGAGTGAGACTCTCTACAACTGACAAGACGAAGAGAAGCCGTGGTGACAGGCAGTGTAAGAGCAAGCCACGGTGTCTTTACTCCATTTATGGAGAAAACGGATGATTAACCTGTTAATCATCGTTCTGAGGGCGGTAGCGGCGCTTGCAAACGCGCTGATTGCCATTCTGGAACTGATCCGCCAGTTCATCGACTAATGAACACGGAAACGTAATTAAGGCCGGAGGAACACCACCTCCGGCCTTTAATAAAAATATAGTTTAGTTACAACATTCACTAGTCTGTACTAACCACCACACACCTGACCTTCTGCGCACAAGTTACCTTTAATCACTCCTAAACAGGCATTTCATGAAACTCCCCTGTTCTTGCATCGGTAACAGGGGTCTGACGCTCAGTGGAACGAAAACTCACGTTAAGCAACGTTTTCTGCCTCTGACGCCTCTTTTAATGGTCTCAGATGTCCTTTGGTCACCAGTTCTGCCAGCGTGAAGGAATAATGGCCGAGCATATTGATATGTCCGTGGCAAAGCGGGGAGAGGCGTGCGATATCTTCATCATTCAGTGTTTCACCCTGCGCCCGGAGATGATCCAGGGCTGCCTGCATATAAATAGTGTTCCATAACACGACGGCGTTAGTGACCAGCCCCAGTGTGCCCAGTTGATCTTCCTGACCGTCGGTATATCGTTTTCTTATCTCACCTTTTTGACCGTGACAGATGGCTCTGGCAACGGCATGGCGACTTTCTCCCCGATTAAGCTGGGTCAGAATGCGCCGGCGGTAATCTTCATCATCAATATAATTAAGCAGATACAGCGTTTTGTTGATGCGCCCCACTTCAATGATTGCCTGAGTCAGTCCGGAAGGACGTTCACTTTTCAGCAATGAACGGACCAGCACTGAAACCTGTACTTTGCCCAGCTTCAGGGAGCCAGCGGTCCGGATCATTTCGTCCCACTGAGGGGTTCTAGGGATTTTCCGTCCAAAAACGACAAAGTGCTCTGGAGGCCCCGCCGTCTGTGGCCTCCAGAGGGGTATTACTTTTTTCGAGATCCCTATTTGGGCTCTGTTTGAGTAAGATTTAGTCTTTTTGGGCTAAATCCATGGCATTCGAAGAACGTGTCCAAATCTTGTCCGAGGCAGAACAAGATGAGTTATATGGACCCCCCGCTTTCACCTCCGCCGACCAACGCTTCTTTTTCTCGCTGAACGATAAGGAACTGGCGATCGCTAAAAGCCTCCGTCATCGGGGCCAGCGTTACATGCTGGTGGTACTGCTGGGCTATTTGGGGTCAGTTTGGAGATCGGAAATTTTTGTACGTTAAGCGCATTATTTAACCAATCTTGGTTCGTAAGGGGTTGATTTTGCGTCAGTGGCTATCGCTTTTAAGTTGTCGCTCTTGCAGTATCGCATTTAGGTTATCCGATTAAGGTCAAACCTCTGAAAATGCCGTATAGCGCGGGAGTACACCCTATTGCTATAGGTAAGTCTGTTCAAAAAACAGGCTTACCGTACAATAATTCTCTATATCCAAACTGACCCCTATTTCAAAGCCAAGCCGGTGGTGCTGAATCCCGGCTTTCATCAGATCAAGCAGGACCTCAAATACGTTTATCAAACCGTTCTACCAGGCCCAGGCTGTAGACCCTTTAATCTCACGCCAAAAGAGAACGAACGGATTTACCAACGTGTTTTCCAGCTCTGCAACTACCAGCGCTGGAATGTCAAAGACCATGGAGCGGCGTTGAGAGATTACTTATCCCAGCAAGCCAGAGCCTGGACAGCGCCTAGGCACCTCTTCGATGCGGCCAATGAATATTGTTCGGGGCAGAAGATCGCAATCCCTGCCTACAGCACGCTGCAAAAGATCATCAGTCAGGTGGTGGGAGACGAACAGGAACACATGGCCGCGCACCTTGAGCGTGCAATGTCACGCGGTCTTAAGCAAGCACTGGCGGAGCTCGTGAACGGCACAGGTCCACTGCCGTTCCGACAGTTGCGACAATCGGCTCGTAACTTCACCGGAACCGAGTTGGAGAAAGAACTGATTGTCTATCGCCATATCCAGCATTGGATGCCGGAAGTGGATCTGCTGTTGAGCACGCTATCACTGTCGCAGAAAAATCTGCAACACCTGGCAGAGAAAGTCGACTACTACGGTGCCAAACTGAAACGTCAAACCGTAGGCAGCCAATGGCTGTATTTATTGTGCTATCTTCAAACGCGATGGCAGCAAGCGCTGGAACGTATTGCCGATGGCTTTGTGCATCATGTCAGACAGACCAAACAGAAGGCAAAGGATTATGCGCAGGAAGCGGTGTTTAAGGATTGGCAAAAAGCAGCTAAAAATGTCAGCAAGGCAGCTGAAGTACTGCACCTGTTCATTGATGACAGCATTGATCTGCAACTACCGTTTGCAACAGTAAGACAGCAAGCACTGAGCCTGCTGACCAAAAGGGATCTGGAATCTGTATGTCTCTTCCTGAACGAGCAGCGACGATCGGTCGATGAAGCCATGTGGCAGTACTGCGACGAGAAAGAAAGTCTGCGGAAAGGTTTGCTGCGAGAGTTGTTCCTATGTCTGCGCTTCGAAGGCTGCGACGGCACCCAGCACTTAGCGGCCGCCTTGGCGAAAACACAAAACGAACTCAACGGCCAGGACGCTCAGTTGCAAACTGCCGACACCAGACTCCTTTCCAAAAAATCACGTGAATTCCTGCTGGATGGTGAAGGGAATATCCTGATCGATCGTTATGAGTGGTTCCTCTATCAACAGATTCCTGATCGCCTGAATGGCCAGCTGACGCTGCCTGATATCACTAAATACCGGGCACTCGACGCCGACCTGATCGACGGGGAACATTGGCGAAAAAACAAATATACGCTGCTTCAACAGAGCCATTTTACAAAATTAGCGGAGGAGCCTGAAAAGCTGATCAAACAGATGGCCATGGAATTGGATACCCGTTTGTACGAAGTCGGCGAATATCTTGAACAGGAAGACAACCGGAATATCATCTTGCGTAATCCGCAGGGTAAACGCTTCTGGCGCCTGCCTTCGGCCAGCAAACATCATCTGGTCAACAATCCCTTCTTCCAGCAAATTCCCACAACGGGGATTGCGGATGTACTGCGCATGGTTGATCGTGACACCGGTTTCATTGACTGCTTCGCTCATGTGCTGGGTTCCCAATCCAGAAGCCGTTCCCATGAATATGACCTGTTGGCAATTCTGGTCGGCAATGCAACCAATCAAGGCATTTACGGCATGGCACAGATCTCTGATCGTACCTATGATCAGCTCAGCACTATCCAGGCGAACTATCTTCGCCTGGAAACATTGAATGCTGCTAACGACAACATCAATAACGCGACAGCCAAGCTACCCATCTTCCGGTACTACAACATCCAGGAAGATGTGATCCACGCCAGTGCCGATGGTCAAAAGTTCGAAGCCCGGCGCGAGACCTTCAAAACCCGTTATTCGTCGAAGTACTTTGGCACTCAAAAAGGTGTTTCTGCCATGACCTTGATCGCCAATCACGCTGCGATCAACGCCAGAGTGATCGGCGCCAACGAACATGAATCGCACTACATCTTTGATTTGTTGATGAGCAATACGTCAGACATCATTCCGGATGTGCTCTCAACCGATACCCATGGGGTGAACCATGTGAACTTCGCGTTACTGGATCTGTTCGGATACCAGTTTGCCCCACGCTATGCCCAGGTTGGCAAAGTGATCAATGACATGTTTGATGTCAAGGAAGACAAAGAACACCGAATTCAGCTGTGCTTAAAAAAGCCAATCAATACCCATCGTATTGCGCAGCACTGGGATACCATCCAACGGATTGCAGTATCACTTAAGCAGCGGAAAACAACGCAAGCCACCTTGGTGAGAAAGCTCTCGGAGTACAAGCGCAATCACCCGCTGCTGGAAGCCCTGACGGAATACAATCGCCTGGTGAAAGCGAATTATCTACTGTGCTACATCGATGATGCCAGTTTAAGAAACTATGTTCAGCGCGCGCTGAACCGGGGAGAGGCCTATCACCAACTGCGTCGGGCCGTGAGCAGCGTCAATGGGGATCAGTTCCGGGGCAGTTCAGACGAAGAAATCCAGCTATGGAATGAGTGCGCTCGCCTGGTCACCAATGCCATCGTTTACTTCAACTCCAGGATACTCAGCCAGCTGTTGACCAGCTTCGAATACCAAGGAGATACCAAGAGAATAGATATCGTCAAACAGGCATCCCCTGTGGCCTGGCACAACATTAACCTCAAGGGGACTTACCACTTCGAATTGAGCGAAAAATTGCCAGATCTGGAGGAGCTTATGCGCTCAATCGAGGGATATTTACCCGTCAGCGAAAAGTAATACCCCTCTGGAGGCCACGGACGGCGCGGCCTCCAGAGCACTTTGTCGTTTTTGGACGGAAAATCCCTAGAACCCCATTATCTAAAAATACTTAATTGTCTTTTAACGTCGCTAAATTTTAAATAAATAAGTGAAGAGTGTTAGTGGAGCCACTGATTTAAAGTTGGCAGAGTAAAACTTGAAGTGCGACATAAACCACCTAATTAATTTAAAGGGTTTATGGAGTATATAAAATTGTCATACCATCATCTTAACTTTGAAGATCGTACTGCATTAATGCTTGAGTCAAGAAAAGAAGGCTTTTCAGCCAGAAAATTTGCTGAACTCATTAAAAGACATCCTAGTACGATCTATCGTGAGCTTAAAAGAAATAGCATCAATGACGTTTATCAAGCTCGATATGCTTCTGATAACACCTTCGCTAGACGTAGACGTGGTCACAGAAAACTCAAAATCGATTCAATCCTCTGGAAATTTATTGTTGAAGCGATCCGTTGTTTATGGTCTCCTCAGCAAATAGCAAAGCGTTTAAAGACATTTCCTGATTTGGATCAAACAATGAATGTAAGCCATACAACGATTTATTCAACGATACGAGCATTACCAAAGGGTGAGTTGAAAAAAGACTTATTATCCTGTCTACGTCATGAAAATAAAAAGCGAAAAGCTAACGGTGAACCTAAAAAAGATTCTATATTACAGGATATTAAAACTATTCATGAGCGCCCAGCCGAAGTTCAAGAAAGAAAAATACCGGGTCATTGGGAAGCTGATTTAATTAAAGGTAAAGACAATAAAAGTTCGATAGCAACACTTATTGAACGAAATACACGGCTCTGTATCTTGGCAACATTACCTGATGCAAAGGCAGAATCAGTGCGCAAGGCTTTAACTGAAGCTCTGAAATATTTACCTGCAGAACTGCGTAAAACGTTGACCTATGACCGTGGACGTGAGATGTCAGAACATAAAATACTCGAAGAAGATTTAGGCATAGATGTATATTTCTGTGACCCACATTCACCCTGGCAAAAAGGCACATGCGAAAATATGAATGGTTTAATTAGGCAATATTTACCTAAAGGGATTGATTTAAATCAGGCAGATCAGCATTATTTAAATCAAGTTGCCATGTCACTGAATACTCGTCCTAGAAAGGCGTTAGATTGGCTTACACCATTAGGGAAGGTGCGAATAAGCGGGGAAATTCTTCTCGGCTGACTCAGTCATTTCATTTCTTCATGTTTGAGCCGATTTTTTCTCCCGTAAATGCCTTGAATCAGCCTATTTAGACCGTTTCTTCGCCATTTAAGGCGTTATCCCCAGTTTTTAGTGAGATCTCTCCCACTGACGTATCATTTGGTCCGCCCGAAACAGGTTGGCCAGCGTGAATAACATCGCCAGTTGGTTATCGTTTTTCAGCAACCCCTTGTATCTGGCTTTCACGAAGCCGAACTGTCGCTTGATGATGCGAAATGGGTGCTCCACCTTGGCCCGGATGCTGGCTTTCATGTATTCGATGTTGATGGCCGTTTTGTTCTTGCGTGGATGCTGTTTCAAGGTTCTTACCTTGCCGGGGCGCTCGGCGATCAGCCAGTCCACATCCACCTCGGCCAGCTCCTCGCGCTGTGGCGCCCCTTGGTAGCCGGCATCGGCTGAGACAAATTGCTCCTCTCCATGCAGCAGATTACCCAGCTGATTGAGGTCATGCTCGTTGGCCGCGGTGGTGACTAGGCTGTGGGTCAGGCCACTCTTGGCATCGACACCAATGTGGGCCTTCATGCCAAAGTGCCATTGATTGCCTTTCTTGGTCTGATGCATCTCCGGATCGCGTTGCTGCTCTTTGTTCTTGGTCGAGCTGGGTGCCTCAATGATGGTGGCATCGACCAAGGTGCCTTGAGTCATCATGACGCCTGCTTCGGCCAGCCAGCGATTGATGGTCTTGAACAATTGGCGGGCCAGTTGATGCTGCTCCAGCAGGTGGCGGAAATTCATGATGGTGGTGCGGTCAGGCAAGGCGCTATCCAGGGATAACCGGGCAAACAGACGCATGGAGGCGATTTCGTACAGAGCATCTTCCATCGCGCCATCGCTCAGGTTGTACCAATGCTGCATGCAGTGAATGCGTAGCATGGTTTCCAGCGGATAAGGTCGCCGGCCATTACCAGCCTTGGGGTAAAACGGCTCGATGACTTCCACCATGTTTTGCCATGGCAGAATCTGCTCCATGCGGGACAAGAAAATCTCTTTTCTGGTCTGACGGCGCTTACTGCTGAATTCACTGTCGGCGAAGGTAAGTTGATGACTCATGATGAACCCTGTTCCATGGCTCCAGATGACAAACATGATCTCATATCAGGGACTTGTTCGCACCTTCCTTAGAGAAATTTGCTCAGCTTGTTGATTATCATATGGCTTTTGAAACTGTCGCACCTCATGTTTGAATTCGCCCCATATTTTTGCTACAGTGAACCAAATTAAGATCATCTATTTACTAGGCCTCGCATTTGCGGGGTTTTTAATGCTGAATAAAAGGAAAACTTGATGGAATTGCCCAATATTATGCACCCGGTCGCGAAGCTGAGCACCGCATTAGCCGCTGCATTGATGCTGAGCGGGTGCATGCCCGGTGAAATCCGCCCGACGATTGGCCAGCAAATGGAAACTGGCGACCAACGGTTTGGCGATCTGGTTTTCCGCCAGCTCGCACCGAATGTCTGGCAGCACACTTCCTATCTCGACATGCCGGGTTTCGGGGCAGTCGCTTCCAACGGTTTGATCGTCAGGGATGGCGGCCGCGTGCTGTTGGTCGATACCGCCTGGACCGATGACCAGACCGCCCAGATCCTCAACTGGATCAAGCAGGAGATCAACCTGCCGGTCGCGCTGGCGGTGGTGACTCACGCGCATCAGGACAAGATGGGCGGTATGGACGCGCTGCATGCGGCGGGGATTGCGACTTATGCCAATGCGTTGTCGAACCAGCTTGCCCCGCAAGAGGGGCTGGTTGCGGCGCAACACAGCCTGACTTTCGCCGCCAATGGCTGGGTCGAACCAGCAACCGCGCCCAACTTTGGCCCGCTCAAGGTATTTTACCCCGGCCCCGGCCACACCAGTGACAATATCACCGTTGGGATCGACGGCACCGACATCGCTTTTGGTGGCTGCCTGATCAAGGACAGCAAGGCCAAGTCGCTCGGCAATCTCGGTGATGCCGACACTGAGCACTACGCCGCGTCAGCGCGCGCGTTTGGTGCGGCGTTCCCCAAGGCCAGCATGATCGTGATGAGCCATTCCGCCCCCGATAGCCGCGCCGCAATCACTCATACGGCCCGCATGGCCGACAAGCTGCGCTGAGCCATGGCTGACCACGTCACCCCCAATCTGCCATCGCGCGATTTCGATGTGACAGAGGCGTTTTATGCGAAGCTGGGCTTTGCGACGAGTTGGAAGGATCGCGGCTGGATGATCCTGCAGCGCGGCGGTTTGCAGCTCGAATTCTTCCCCTATCCTGACCTCGACCCAGCTACGAGCTCGTTCGGCTGTTGCCTGCGGTTGGATGATCTCGATGCCATGGTGGCATTGGTGAACGCGGCGGGAGCCGAGGAAAAAAGCACCGGCTGGCCGCGCTTCAAAGCTCCGCAACTGGAGGCGAGCGGCCTGAGGATCGGCTACCTGATCGATCCCGACTGCACGCTGGTGCGGCTGATCCAGAACCCCGACTGACCGCATGCCCGCGAAAATCAAGATTTGCGGGATCAGCACACCCGAGGCGCTCGATGCGACCATCGCGGCGCGGGCGGACTATGCCGGGTTGGTGTTCTATCCAGCGTCGCCCCGTGCGGTTACGTCGAATGTCGCGGGCGCTTTGACATCGCGCGCAGCTGGCCAGATCGCCATGGTCGGTTTGTTCGTCGATGCGGATGATGCTGTCATCGCCGACGCACTGGTGGCAGCCAAGCTGAACGCGCTGCAGCTGCACGGTTCGGAATCGCCCGAACGCGTGGCCCAGTTGCGCGCGCGGTTTGGCAAGCCGGTGTGGAAGGCGCTGCCCGTCGCCAGCGCCAGCGATGTCGCACGCGCCGCAGCCTATGCCGGGGCGGCGGACTTGATCTTGTTCGACGCCAAGACCCCCAAAGGCGCGCTGCCCGGCGGCATGGGGTTGGCGTTCGACTGGTCGCTGCTGGCCGGATATCGCGGTGCCTTGCCGTGGGGGCTGGCAGGCGGGCTAAATCCGACGAATGTTGCCGAGGCGATTGCGCGCACCGGAGCGCCGCTGGTCGATACCTCCAGCGGCGTCGAAAGCGCGCCGGGCGTCAAGGATACCGACAAGATTACCAATTTCGCCTTTGCGGTGCGCTTGGCCTAAATCGCGTCGATCAATAGGCGTCGTTCAGCGCAAAGATCGGCTTGCGGGTGCGCCACTGCCCTCGGGTGAAGTCGGGAAAATCTAACGTGCGATTGCCCTCAGCAATCGATTGTTCCGACAGAGGCGTGATCGCGCTCCAGGCCAGCGCGTCGTAAATGTCGATTGGCATCGGGGCCTTGGCCTTCAGCGCCTCGACAAAAGCGTGGATCACGAACCAGTCCATCCCGCCATGCCCGGCCCCTGCCGCCAGATCGGCGTAGCGTTTCCATAGCGGGTGATCGTATTTCGCAAACCAGCCCTCGGCAGGCTCCCAGCGGTGCGGCTGTGGGCTCTTGCCCTCCAGATAGATCGACTTGTTGACGTCCATCCACAGCCCCTCGGTGCCTTGCACCCGAAAGCCGAGAGAATAGGGGCGCGGCAGCGAGGTGTCGTGGCACAGCATGATCGTTTCACCATTAGTGCAGCCGATCATGGTGTTGACCACATCACCCAGTGCGAATTTCACCTCGGCGTTGGGATGATCGGCAGAGCCGTTCTTGACGACATAATCATGCAGCCCGCGCGCCTTACAGCCGAAGCCGCCAGCGCCCGCTTCGCCCGGCAACGCGACCTTCAGGGTGCGGGTCTGCGGCGGGTAGCACACGCCGGCATCGGCGCAGCCCTGGTACTTCACGGTCAGGGTGGTCGCGCTCGCGCCGGCCGCGGGCGTGCCGGTGAGGGTGCCGAGCAATTCCTTGCGGTAGGTTTCGACGTCGCCGAAGAATTCGTCGCGGTAGGCCTTGCCCTTCGGCAGCGCCATGGTCGCGCCGGTGAAGGCGGCATCGGCCTTGACCGAGGTGCGGTGCCGGTACAGGTAATAGCCGTCGGCGATCCGCCAGCGCACCTCGATGCGGTCCGGCGCGGTGGCCTGCGCGGACAGGACGAAGACCTCGTCGACCGGCGGCAGTTCGAAGTCCTGGGCGACGGCCGAGGTCGCGGGCAGCGCAAGCAGCAGGGCGAGCCCGGCCAGCCAGCGGCGCAGGCGGATCGTGGATGCGGTCATTGGCTCAGTTTACCGGTCGGCTCTCGGCGGCCAGCCATTGCAGGTATTCGGGCAGGCCGGACGCGGCTTCGACCGCGAGCAGCTCCGGGAGTTCGTAGGGATGCAGTTGGCGCAGGCGTTCCTGCAGGGCGGGGGGCACTGTTGCAAATAGTCGGTGGTGATAAACTTATCATCCCCTTTTGCTGATGGAGCTGCACATGAACCCATTCAAAGGCCGGCATTTTCAGCGTGACATCATTCTGTGGGCCGTACGCTGGTACTGCAAATACGGCATCAGTTACCGTGAGCTGCAGGAGATGCTGGCTGAACGCGGAGTGAATGTCGATCACTCCACGATTTACCGCTGGGTTCAGCGTTATGCGCCTGAAATGGAAAAACGGCTGCGCTGGTACTGGCGTAACCCTTCCGATCTTTGCCCGTGGCACATGGATGAAACCTACGTGAAGGTCAATGGCCGCTGGGCGTATCTGTACCGGGCCGTCGACAGCCGGGGCCGCACTGTCGATTTTTATCTCTCCTCCCGTCGTAACAGCAAAGCTGCATACCGGTTTCTGGGTAAAATCCTCAACAACGTGAAGAAGTGGCAGATCCCGCGATTCATCAACACGGATAAAGCGCCCGCCTATGGTCGCGCGCTTGCTCTGCTCAAACGCGAAGGCCGGTGCCCGTCTGACGTTGAACACCGACAGATTAAGTACCGGAACAACGTGATTGAATGCGATCATGGCAAACTGAAACGGATAATCGGCGCCACGCTGGGATTTAAATCCATGAAGACGGCTTACGCCACCATCAAAGGTATTGAGGTGATGCGTGCACTACGCAAAGGCCAGGCCTCAGCATTTTATTATGGTGATCCCCTGGGCGAAATGCGCCTGGTAAGCAGAGTTTTTGAAATGTAAGGCCTTTGAATAAGACAAAAGGCTGCCTCATCGCTAACTTTGCAACAGTGCCACAATGTGCGTAATGACCCCCCTGACCTCCAACCCGTCCTCATCGTCATCAGGTATAGCCCTGAAGTTATCCAGCTTATCGAGTTCCTGGAGACACCGCTTGGGGTGTAGTCGCAATCGCATGATCCTGAATTCTTGTTCCAGGACACAGAGCACCAAAGACCCGTCAACGGGCGTGCCCCCAAAATCTACTATGAGCAGCGCACCAGGCTTTATCCCTTCCCGGAAAGAGTAGGTATCACTTCGAAAAAAGAATACTCCCGGCGCTCCTGTATTACAGTGCTGATCGAGTGACAGCCTGTTTTCCTGGTAGTCGGTTGCTGGCGATGGAAAACCCATTTTTAACGGCCTCCGTTGGGGTTAAAAAGCATGAATGTCCGGTTCTCTCCTTCCTGAGTGGAAATGTCTTTAAAAACGGTCACGTAGGTTTCAATCCACTGATTTGCTTGGCGACAACTCCAGTGAAAATTAATCAGCGCAAGCTGGCTGACAAAGGCTTCTGTCGTAACTGTCTGACGACCGTTCGGCTCACGCTTAATGCTCGCACGCCAGGCTGAGTCAATTTCATAGTGTCTAGGCATGAAAAACCTCCGATCAATATAGCTGTATGCATATGGGTCTTCCCTTGTTGTGGTGGCTGAAGGCATGATAATGGTGTATTTAATCGCCAGAGGTCACCGCCATGGACGAAAAGTCCCTCTACGCTCATATTCTCAACCTGTCCGATCCGTGGCAGGTAAAGTCCCTTTCTCTCGATGAAAATGCCGGTTCTGTTACTGTCACTATTGAGATCGCTGAAAACACCCGGCTAGCCTGTCCGACCTGCGGTAAATCCTGTTCTGTTCACGATCACCGTCATCGTAAATGGCGCCATCTTGATACCTGCCAGTTCACCACTATTGTTGAAGCCGATGTTCCACGAATTATGTGTCCGGAGCATGGCTGCCTGACGTTGCCTGTTCCGTGGGCTGGCCCCGGAAGCCGGTATACGTTGCTATTCGAATCGTTCGTTCTCTCATGGCTGAAAATCAGCACCGTTGATGCTGTCAGGAAGCAACTTAAGCTCAGTTGGAATGCGGTTGACGGCATTATGACCCGGGCAGTTAAGCGAGGTCTTGCCCGGATAAAAAAGCCATTATCCGCCCGTCATATGAATGTGGATGAGGTCGCCTTTAAAAAAGGACATCGTTACATAACGGTGATCTCCGATCGCGATGGTCGGGCGCTGGCCTTAACGGATGATCGCGGCACAGAGAGTCTTGCCGGCTATCTTCGCACGCTCACTGATGGGCAGTTGCTGGCTATCAAAACGCTCTCAATGGACATGAACGCGGGCTATATAAGAGCAGCGCGTATCCACTTACCCAGTGCGGTTGAGAAAATCGCCTTTGACCGCTTCCATGTGGCGAAGCAACTGGGCGAGGTAGTTGATAAAACCCGTCAGAATGAACATCCGCACCTCCCTGTTGAAAGCCGACACCAGGCAAAAGGAACCCGCTTCCTGTGGCAGTACAGCGATAAGTGGATGACCGAATCCCGGCAGGAAAAGCTGATGTGGCTGCGTGCACAGATGAAGCTGACGAGCCAGTGCTGGGCGCTGAAAGAGCTGGCAAAGGATATCTGGAACAGGCCATGGAGCGAGGAAAGACGGAGTGACTGGCAGAGATGGTTGGCGCTGGCGGCTAACAGTGACGTTCCCATGATGAAAAATGCCGCGAAAACGATAGGAAAAAGGCTGTACGGGATCCTGAATGCGATGCGACACAGTGTCTCAAACGGAAATGCGGAGGCACTTAACAGCAAGATCAGGCTGCTGAGGATAAAAGCCAGGGGATACCGAAACCGGGAGCGCTTTAAACTGGGGGTGATGTTCCACTACGGAAAGCTGAATATGGCGTTCTGAGCCTTCCCACCATGATCGGGGAAGACCCAT